>JAURXG010000354.1 GCA_030654555.1 Aquabacterium sp. | reverse complement strand
AACGCACGCCGGCTTCTCGTGTGTAGTAGCGGATGATGCCGCGGATCGCCGACTCGGACACTTCCAGCTCATCGTCCTTGACGCCGTTGTTCTTGGCCTGCTTCGGGCACAGGTACTTCTGCGCGATGCTGACCTTCTCGTCCTCGGTGTAGCCCGACAGGCGGATCACCTCCATCCGGTCGAGCAGCGCCGGCGGGATGTTCATGCTGTTGGACGTGGCGATGAACATCACGTCCGACAGGTCGAAATCGACCTCCACGTAGTGGTCGCTGAAGGTGTGGTTCTGCTCGGGGTCGAGCACCTCCAGCAGCGCCGATGACGGGTCGCCGCGGAAGTCCATGCCCAGCTTGTCGATCTCGTCGAGCAGGAACAGCGGGTTGCGCACGCCCACCTTGGTCAGGCTCTGCAGCACCTTGCCCGGCATCGAGCCGATGTAGGTGCGGCGATGGCCCCGGATCTCGGCCTCGTCGCGCACGCCACCCAGCGCCATGCGCACGAACTTGCGGCCGGTGGCGCGCGCCACGCTCTGGCCGAGCGAGGTCTTGCCCACGCCCGGAGGGCCGACCAGGCACAGGATCGGCGCCTTGACCTTGTCGACACGCTGCTGCACCGCGAGGTACTCAAGGATGCGTTCCTTGACCTTGTCCAAGCCGTAATGGTCTTCGTTGAGCACGGCCTCGGCCAGCGGCAGGTCGTGCTTGACCTTGCTCTTCTTGGCCCAGGGCAGCCCGATCAGGGTGTCGATGAAGTTGCGCACCACCGTGGCTTCGGCGCTCATCGGCGACATCAGCTTGAGCTTCTTCAGCTCGGAGTCGGCCTTCTTGCGCGCCTCCTTGCTCATCTTGGCAGCTTCGATCTTCTTCTCGAGTTCTTCGAGATCGGCGCCCTCCTCGCCATCGCCCAGTTCCTTCTGGATGGCCTTGACCTGCTCGTTGAGGTAGTACTCGCGCTGGCTCTTCTCCATCTGGCGCTTGACGCGGCCACGGATGCGCTTTTCCACCTGCAGGATGTCGACTTCGTGTTCCAGCAGTTCCAGCAGCTTTTCCAGCCGCTTGGCCACCACGAACAGGTCGAGCACAGCCTGCTTGGCTTCCAGCTTCAACGGCAGGTGCGCGGCGATGGTGTCGGCCAGGCGGCCCGGATCGTCGATGCCGGCGATGGAGGTCAGGATCTCGGGCGGGATCTTCTTGTTCAGCTTGACGTACTGGTCGAACTGCTGGATCATCGTCCGCCGCATGGCTTCGGTTTCATGATCCGTGGCCGGGTCGCTGGCGATCGGCGTCACCTGCACCGTGAAGTGGGTCTTGACGTCTTCGATGCTGTGGATGC
>JAURXG010000353.1 GCA_030654555.1 Aquabacterium sp. | reverse complement strand
GACCCGTACCAGGCGTCGATGATGAAGCGCCTGGCGCCGATCGGCAGCGAAGGCTACTTGCTCGGCACCGACGAACTGGGCCGCGACATGCTGAGTCGGCTGATCGTCGGCGCGCGCTTGAGCCTGTTCATGGGCCTCACGCCGGTGCTGGTCGCCTTCTGCCTCGGCTCGGCCATCGGCATCCTGGCGGGCTATGCAGGGGGCTGGATCAACACGCTGATCATGCGCACCATCGACGTGTTCTACGCTTTCCCGTCGGTGTTGCTGGCCATCGCGCTGAGCGGTGCGCTGGGCGCGGGCATCTTCAACTCGCTGCTGTCGCTGACCATCGTCTTCATCCCGCAGATTGCCCGCGTGGCCGAGGCGGTCACCGCGCAGGCCAAGGGGCGTGATTACGTCGAGGCGGCGCGGGCGTCGGGCGCCAACGCCTTCACCATCGTGCGGGTGCATGTGCTGGGCAACGTGCTGGGGCCGATCTTCGTCTACGCCACCAGCCTGATCGCGGTGTCGCTGATCCTGGCCTCGGGCCTCAGCTTTCTGGGCCTGGGCGTCAAGCCGCCCGAGCCGGAGTGGGGCCTGATGCTCAACACCCTGCGCACGGCGATCTACGTGCAGCCCTGGATCGCGGCGCTGCCGGGCGTGATGATCTTCATCACCTCGATCGCCTTCAACCTGCTGTCGGACGGCCTGCGCTCGGCCATGGACAACAAATCGTGAGCACCGACACCCCCGACGTCCTGCGCCCCGTGCTGCCGCACGACAGTGGCGACCGCGGCGGCCCGGCCCAGCCGCTGCTGACGATCCGCGGCCTGACCAAGCACTTCGCGTTGAAGAAAGGCTTGTTCGGCCAGGGCGGCGGCACGGTGCGCGCGGTCGACAGCATCGATTTCACCGTGCTCAAGGGCGAGACCCTGGGCGTGGTCGGTGAATCGGGTTGCGGCAAGAGCACCACCGCGCGGCTGCTGATGCAGCTGATCGCCCCCACCGCTGGCGAGGTGGTGTTCGACGGCCGCACCGTGGGCGGACGCGACCTGTCGCTGAAGGAATTCCACCGCCAGGTGCAGATGGTGTTCCAGGACAGCTACGCCTCGCTGAACCCGCGGCTGACGATCGAGGACTCGATCGCCTTCGGCCCGATGGTGCATGGCGTGTCCAAGCGCGAGGCGCTGAGCCGCGCGCACGACCTGCTCAACCGCGTGGGCCTGAGCCCGGCCCGCTTTGCCGGCCGCTACCCGCACGAGCTGTCGGGCGGCCAGCGCCAGCGCATCAACATCGCCCGCGCGCTGGCGCTGCAGCCGCGGCTGGTGATCCTGGACGAGGCGGTCTCGGCGCTGGACAAGAGCGTCGAAGCCCAAGTGCTGAACCTGCTGATGGACTTGAAGCAGGACTTCGGCCTGACCTATGTCTTCATCAGCCACGACTTGCAGGTGGTGCGCTACCTCAGCGACCGGGTGATGGTGATGTACCTCGGCCAGGTGGCCGAGCTGGGGCCCAGCGAGGCCTTGTTTTCCGACCCGCTGCATCCCTACACCAAGGCCTTGCTCAGCTCGATACCGGCGCTGGACCCCGACCACCGCACGATGGACGCGCCCCTGGCCGGCGACCCGCCCAACCCCATCAACCCGCCCAGCGGCTGCCGCTTCCACCCGCGCTGCGCATTGGCCGCGCCGGTGTGCAGCCAGCAGGTGCCGCGGCCGGTAGCGGCCGGTGCCACGCATGCGGTGGCCTGCCTGGTGCACGAGCCCGGCAGCGGCCATCCGCTGGCCGACCCGGTGGCTCTGACCCCGGCACGCGCCGCATGACGACCCCAACGCGTGAACTGAGCGACGAGGTGCTGGTCGACGTGCAGGACCTGCGCGTCACCTTCAGCGGGGGCCACAAGCCGGTGCAAGCCGTCAGCGGCGTCAGCCTGCAGGTGCGGCGTGGCGAGGTGGTGGCGCTGATCGGCGAATCGGGCTCGGGCAAGAGCGTGACGCTGCGCACCTTGCTGCGCCTGCACAACGAGCGCCGCAGCCGCATCGAGGGCACGGTGCGCGTCGCCGGCCACGACGTGCTGGCGCTCAGCGCCAAGGCGCTGGCCGACTACCGCGGCAAGGTGGCGTCGATGATCTTCCAGGAGCCGCTGCTGGCGCTGGACCCGGTCTACACACTGGGCGCGCAGATCGTGGAATCGATCCGCCGGCACGAGCCGGTCAGCGCCGCCGAGGCCCATGCCCGCGCACTGGCGCTGTTCGAGCGGGTGCGCATCCCCAGCCCCGAGCGACGGCTGTCCGCCTACCCGCACGAGATGAGCGGCGGCATGCGCCAGCGGGCGATGATCGCGCTGGCGCTGGCCTGCCGGCCGCAGCTGCTGCTGGCCGACGAGCCGACCACCGCACTCGATGCCACGGTGCAAATCCAGGTGCTGCTGCTGCTGCGTGAACTGCAGCGCGAGCTGGGCCTGTCGGTGGTCTTCGTCACCCACGACATCGGCGCCGCGGTGGAGGTGGCCGACCGCATCGCGGTGATGTATGCCGGGCGCATCGTCGAGGAAGGCACGGCGCGCCAGCTGATCCGCGAGCCGCGCCATCCGTACACCCAGGCGCTGCTGCGCAGCCGCGCCCACGGCGCGTTGGCCAAGGGCGGCCGGCTGGCGACGATCGCCGGCAGCCCGCCCGACCTGGCCCACCTGCCGCCCGGCTGCGCCTTTGCCGAGCGCTGCGGGCTGGCCACCGACGCCTGCCGGACCACCCAGCCCGCGCCGGTGATGCTGTCGCCCGGCCACCAGGCGCGCTGCCTGCGCACCGATCACACCGCCCAGGTCACGCTGCCCGCGCTCGATTGACGGCGAAGGCTCGCGCGGGTGGACCGGCAAGGGCCCGCGAGCCTTGACCGGCACCGGCCGATCATCGGCACACTGTCCACCACCGGCGACCCGACCGCGTTTCAGGAGATCCCATGCCCTTGCACGACCCCGCCCACGCCTTCGTTCCCTATCCCGACATGCCGGTGCCGCGCGCGGCCACCG
>JAURXG010000350.1 GCA_030654555.1 Aquabacterium sp. | reverse complement strand
AGGTGGCCGTGGGCCGCCGTGATCTGGCTGCCGTGGGTGTAGTAGTTCACCGGGCTGAGCGTGTGCGCAAAGCCCCACACGCCGGCGCCCAGGAAACCCATCACCGCCGTGCCCACGGCCCACAGCACCGCCGCCTGGTTGGGATGCTCGCGCTTGCGCCGCTGCACCATGTTGAACGCGAACAGCGTCATCATGAAGAAGGGGATCGGTTCCAGCGCCGAGAACACGCTGCCCACCCAGTGCCAGTAGCCCGGCAGCCCGATGAAAAAGAAGTGGTGGCCGGTGCCCAGGATGCCGGTGACCAGCGCCATCGTGACGATCAGGTACAGCCACTTGTCCATCACCTCGCGGTCGACGCCGGTGGTCTTGACCAGCACGTAGGCCAGCAGCGCGCCGAGGATCAGCTCCCAGGTGCCTTCCACCCACAGGTGCACCACGAACCACCAGTACATCTTGTCGCGCCCCAGGTTGCTGGGGTTGACGAAGGCAAACAGGAACATCAGCGCCAGGCCCCACAGGCCCAACAGCAGCACCAGGCTGATCTCCGTCTTGCGGCCCTTCAGCACCGTCATGCTGATGTTGAACAGGAAGCCCAGCGCGACGATCACGATGCCCACCTTGGTCGGCAAGGGCTGCTCGAGGAACTCGCGCCCCATCGTGGCCAGGAAGTCGTTGCCGGTCATCTGCGCCAGCGTGGCGTAGGGCACCAGCAGGTAGCCCAGGATGGTGGCCGCGCCCGCGGCCAGGAAGATCCAGAACAGGATCTTGGCGAACAGCGGGCTGTACAGCTCGGTGTCGGCCTCCTCGGGGATCAGGTAGTAGGCCGATCCCATGAAGCCCATCAACAGCCAGACGATCAGCAGGTTGGTGTGCACCATGCGGGCGATGTTGAACGGGATCGCCGGGAACATCAGGTCGCCGATCACGTACTGCAGCCCCAGCGTGAGGCCGAAGACGATCTGGCCGACGAACAGGCCGATGGCGGCGATGAAGTACAGCCGGGACACCGACTGCGATTGGAACTTGAGCGTTGCGATTTTCATGATGCGGCTCCTCACCCTTCGATGTTCGGCGGCCACTTTTCAGTGTTGATGCCGTTGGTCCACTTCAGGAACTCGTTCAGGTCGTCGAGCTGCGCGTCGGTGAAATTGAAGTTGGGCATCTGCCGGCGGCCGGGTGCGCCGGTGGGCTGGGCCTTGATCCAGGCCTTGATGAAATCAGGCCCGCGGCGCTTGTAGACGTTGCCCAGCTCGGGCGCAAAGTAGGCACCTTCGCCCAGCAGCGTGTGGCAGCCGATGCAGTTGCGCGTCTCCCACAGGTGCTTGCCGCGCACCACGGCCGGCGTGAGCTCGGCCACGTTGCTGCGCGCCGGGATGCGGGTTTCGGTGTCAAAGATCAGCGCCGCAAACAGCAGCACGAAGAACATCGTGCCGCCGTAGAAGATGTTGCGGGCCATCTGGCTGGTAAAGCCTCGGCTCATGGGGTCCTCCGACCATCGATTGGGATGTCGGTAGCCTACGGATTTGGTCAAGAATTTCCTTGAACCGGTTCAAGGATTGGGCCGAAGCCGGGGATCGGCAGCGCGGCGCGGTGGCCCGTCCCCTAAGATGCAGGCCCCCAAAGTGGCCCCCACCCGCGGGCCGCGCGCGACCCGAGAGACGCCCCTTGTCGAACGAAGCAAAACCCAGCGCAGCCAGCGCTGCCGACCTGGCGCTGGCCGGCCACACGCCCATGATGGCCCAGTACCTGGGCATCAAGGCCGACTTCCCCGACACGCTGGTGTTCTACCGGATGGGGGATTTCTACGAGCTGTTCTTCGACGATGCGCGCAAGGCCAACCGGCTGCTCGACATCACGCTGACCACCCGCGGCCAGAGCGC
Organism: Aquabacterium sp.; assembly: GCA_030654555.1. Classification (GTDB taxonomy): domain Bacteria; phylum Pseudomonadota; class Gammaproteobacteria; order Burkholderiales; family Burkholderiaceae_C; genus Pseudaquabacterium. The sequence continues at coordinate 982 of JAURXG010000350.1, read as the reverse complement.
CGGACAGCCGGTGGTGATGGCCGGCGTGCCGGTGCATTCGGTCGAGAACTACCTGGCCCGGCTGATCAAGCTGGGCGAGGCGGTGGCCATCGCCGAGCAGGTGGGCGACGTGGCCACGGCCAAGGGGCCGGTGGAGCGAAAGGTGGTGCGCGTGGTCACGCCCGGCACCATCACCGACAGCGAGCTGCTCGACGATCGTGTCGACACCTTGCTGTGTGCGATCACCCGGCAACGCGCCACCTGGGGCCTGGCCTGGCTGGGCATCGCCAGCGGGCAGCTGGGCGTCACCGAATGCGGCGAGAAGGAGCTGGCCGGCTGGCTGGCGCGGCTGGACCCGGCCGAGCTGCTGATGCCGCAGGGCGATCTGGCGGCCACCCTGCCCGCCGCGATCAGCCAGCACCGTGCCGCCCGCACCCAGCGCCCCGACTGGCAGTTCGACACCGCGCTGGGCCAGCGCAAGCTGTGCGCGCTGCTGAAGGTGGCCTCGCTGCAGGGCTTCAACGCGCAGGACCTGCCGGTGGCGCACGCCGCGGCCGCGGCGCTGCTGAGCTTTGCCGAGCACACCCAGGGCCAGGCGCTGGCGCATGTGGCCACGCTGGAGGTGGCGCGCGCCAGCGCGCTGATCGACCTGCCGCCGGCCACGCACCGCAACCTGGAGCTGACGCAGACGCTGCGCGGCGAGCCCGCGCCCACGCTGCTGTCGCTGATCGACAGCTGCAAGACCGGCATGGGCAGCCGGCTGCTGCGCCATTGGCTGACCCACCCGCAGCGCGACCGCGCCGCTGCCATCGCACGCCACGACGCCATCGCGGCGCTGCAGGTCCACGGTTTCGAGGCGCTGCGCGACGCGCTGCGCCACATCAGCGACGTCGAGCGCATCACCGCGCGCCTGTCGCTGCGCCAGGTGCGCCCGCGCGAGCTGAGCGGCCTGCGCGCCACGCTGGCGGTGCTGCCGGTGCTGCGCGCCACGCTGCCCGACGCC
>JAURXG010000347.1 GCA_030654555.1 Aquabacterium sp. | reverse complement strand
TGGTGGCCTTGATGGGCGGCGCGCCCTACCAGTTTGTGATGGTGCCGATGCGCGCACCGGCGCTGATCGGCTGGGTGGTGATGGGCTTTCCGCTCGACCAGGCGCTGATCGACGACATGCAGGCGGTCTCGGGCGTGCAGGCCGCGCTGGTGGCGCAGCCGATGCGCAGCGCGCCGCGCGTGCTGGTGCACAGCTTCAAGCCGCCGGTCGACGCCAGCGCGCTGGCCGGGCAGCTGGCCGATGGCGACCTGCCGCTGGCCGGCGAGCCGCACCTGGTGGCCACCTGGCCGGTGGCCAGCGGCAGCGAGGGCCGCATCCTGCTGCGCGTGGCCGGCTCGGTGGCCGCGGCGGTGGCGCCCTACCGCGGCCTGCAGTGGATGCTGGCGATGATCACCGTGCTGGGCCTGGTGCTGTTCGGCGCCGGCAGCCTGTGGACCGCCGGGCGCGTGACCCAGCCGTTGCGCCGCCTGGTGCGCGCCAGCGAGCGCCTGGGCCGCGGCGAGTACGACGAAGCGGTGCGCCACGACGGCCGCGACGACGAGATCGGCGAGCTGGCGCGCGCCTTCGACCACATGCGCATCAACGTGGCGGCGCAGCGCGGCGAGATCCGCGACCTGGCCTACCGCGACCGCCTCACCGGCCTGCCCAACCGGCTGCAGTTTCGCGAGCAGGTGCAGCGGGCCATCGCCGGTGCCGATGTCTCGGGCGCCCCCCTGGCGGTGCTGATGCTCGACCTCGACCGCTTCAAGCATGTCAACGACGTGCTGGGTTATGGCTCGGGCGACCGCCTGCTGCAAGGCGTGGCCGAGCGGCTGCAGCAGGTGGTGCGCGAGGGCGACGTGGTGGCCCGCCTGGGCGGCGACGAGTTCGCATTGCTGATGCACGATGCCGACCAGGCGCTGGCGGTGCAGGTGGCCCAGCGCATCACCAGCGCCTTCGAGCAGCCGCTGATGCTCGACGACCAGACCGTGGACCTGAGCGCCGGCCTGGGCCTGGCGATCTGGCCGCTGCACGCCAGCGATGCCGACGCCCTGCTCAGCCGCGCCGAGGTGGCGATGTACGCCGCCAAGCGCCACACCGCCGGCGCGCAGGTCTACGACCCGGCGGTCGACACCGCCAGCGCGCTGAACCTGTCGCTGCTGAGCGAGCTGCGGCGCGCGGTGGAGGGCCATGAGCTGCGGCTGTTCCTGCAGCCCAAGATCGACATCCGCACCGGCGCGGTGTGCGGCGCCGAGGCGCTGGTGCGCTGGCAGCACCCCACGCGCGGGCTGGTGCCGCCGATGCAGTTCATCCCGTTTGCCGAGCAGACCGGCTTCATCCGCCAGCTCACGCTGTGGATCTTCGAGCAGGCCGCGGCCGAGCAGGTGACGCTGGCGGTGCTGGGCGTGCGCCGGGTGTCGGTGAACCTGTCCACCCGCGACCTGATGGACCAGGACCTGCCCGAGAAGCTGGACCACATCCTGCGCCGGCACCGCGCCATCCCCGAGGGCTTCTGCCTGGAGATCACCGAGAGCGCGATCATGGACGACCCGCAGCGCGCCGAGGCCACGCTGAACCGGCTGTCCGAGCGGGGCTACAAGTTGTCCATCGACGACTTCGGCACCGGCTACTCGTCGCTGGCCTACCTGAAGAAGCTGCCGGTGGACGAGCTGAAGATCGACAAGAGTTTCGTGATGGCGATGGAAAGCGACGCCGGCGACGCCAAGATCGTGCGCTCGACCATCGACCTGGCGCACAACCTGGGCCTGACGGTGGTGGCCGAAGGCATCGAGAACGAGGCCGTGCTGGCACTGCTGCAGACGCTGAACTGCGACGAGGGCCAGGGTTACCACATGAGCAAGCCGCTGCCGGTGCCCGAGTTCTGCGACTGGGTGGCGCGCTGGCAGGCGCGGCCGCCGGCAACCGCCGGCACGCCCGCCGAACTGCGCGCCGGCGCCCCGCTGCTGCACTGAGCAGCGCACTGAGCAGCGGCGCGCGGGTCGGGATCGATCAGCGCTGCTCGAGCCCCGGCTTGCCGGCCACGAACGGCTTGGCCGCCGGCAATGCCTCGCCGCAGAAACCGAAGCTCAGCGCCGGTCGCTTGCCGCTGATCAGCTCGGCCAGCGCCTGACCCGAACCGGCGCCATGCGTCCAGCCCAGCGTGCCGTGGCCGGCGTTGAGCCACAGGTTGGGCAGCGTGCTGCGGCCGATGTAGGGGATGTTGGTCGGCGTGCTGGGGCGCAGGCCGGTCCAGAAGTTCGGCTCGGTGGTGTCGGCCACGCCGGGGAACAGCTCCTCGTAGCGCTGCACCAGCGCGGCGCAGCGCTTGCGCGCCGTGGCGCTGTCGAGCGAACTGTCGTAGCCCGCCAGCTCGGCGGTGCCGGCGATGCGGATGTGATCGCCCAGCCGGCTGATGGCGATCTTGCGCGTGTCGTCGAGCAGGCTCACCACGCTGGCGTCGTCGGGCCGCTTCAGCCGCAACGTGGCCGAGTAGCCCTTGGCCGGGTAGATGTTCAGCCAGATGCCCAGCCGGCGCAGCAGCGGCGCCGTGTGGGGGCCCATCGCCGCCACGTACTGGTCGGCCACCAGCGTGCGGGCCGCGCCGTCGGGCAGGTGGCGCACGCGCACGCCGCTGATCTGGCCGCCCAGCGCCTCGATGCGGTCGACCGCGGTGTCGTGCAGGAAGGTGGCGCCGCGGGCGCGGCAGCGCGCGGCCAATTGCTGCGTGAACACCTGCGCGTCGCCCGATTCGTCGCTGGGCGTGAAGGTGCCGCCGTGGATGCGCGCGCCGAAGGCGGCCAGCGCCGGCTCGATCTTCAGCACCTCGTCGCGGCCCAGCACGCGGCGGTCGACACCGTAGCGGCGCATCAGCTCGGCACCGGCGGCACCGGCCTCGAAGTCGGCCTTCGACGAGAAGAAGTGCAGGATGCCGCGCTCCAGGCGCTGGTACTCGATGCCGGTGGCGGCCACCACGCGCTTCAGCGAATCATGGCTGTAGCGCCCCAGGGCGACGAGTTGGCGCACGTTGCGCTCGAAAGCCACATCGTTGCACTGCGTCAGGAACGACAGGCCCCAGCGCCACTGGTGCGGATCGAGGCGCGGACGGAACAGCAGCGGCGAGTCGTCGCGCAGCAGCCACTTGGCCACCTTCAGCGGCGCGCCGGCGTTGGCCCAGGGCTCGCAGAAGCTGACCGAGATCTGCGCGCCGTTGGCGAAGCTGGTCTCCAGTGCCGCGTCGCTCTGGCGGTCGACCACGGTGACCTCGTGCCCCTCGTTGAGCAGGTGCCAGGCGGTGGACACGCCGATGATGCCGGCGCCGAGAACGATGACCTTCATGCGAGGCTCCTGCTGAAACCGAGGGGAAGCGAAAAACGATCCCGGATTGTCGGCAGGTGGACCTTGCAGATGAAGATTCATTCATTAACTTCTCAATTCATTAGAGTCACTGATATTCAAGCTCGGCAACAGCCGATCGTGACATTCGTCACCCAGGTCGATGCGCCGATCCAACAGGGGGCGCCGACCCCGCATTCCCGGGATGGTGGTAGCCGCCGGTGCTGTGAATATTGCCCACACAGGCCGGGGGTGCTGCGGGTCCAATCGCTGCAACTGGTCGGGAAATCTCAACTGTTTCAGCCATGCCCCCGCCCTGCGGATGGCAAGCTGACCACCTCGCACCGACCGACCGATCCCCAGCGCCCACCGCCGAGAGACGACCATGCCACCAGCTGTACGTGCCCCCAACCTGTTCGCCCGCCTCACCCGGCGTCGCCCGCGCGCTCTGCGCCAGCAGGAGCCGGCCGACATGGGCACGGCCTTCGGCATGGAGCAATGGCTGGACGAGCGCGACCACCTCGGCCCGCAGGCGGCAGCGCAGCCCGCGCGCCGCTCGTGGTGGCCACGCTGGCTGCAGGGCGCTGCCGCGCGTTGAGCAGCGCCGGGCGCGTCGGCGCCAACACCGCCAAGTCATCACTTGACCTGCCGAGTCTTGTTTTGCACTTGCCGTCTACAATGCGCGCGTGACCCGACTCAGCTTCCGCCAGAAGGTGCACCTCGCCCGCGAGGACGCCATCGTCAGCACCGTCAAGCGGCTGCTGGCCGAAAAAGGCTATGACCTGATGACGGTGGACGAGGTGGCCGCCGAGGTGGGCATCGCCAAGGCCAGCCTGTACAAGCACTTCCCGTCGAAAGAGGCGCTGGCCGCCGCCGCGATGGTGCAGATGATGGAGCTGGCGCTGCAGCAGGCGCAGGCCCAGCAGGACCGGCCCGGGGCCAGCGCGATCGACCGGCTCAAGGCCATCACCCGCTGGACGCTGCAGACCCAGCTGGCCGGCGAGATGCCCACCCTGCCGGCCGAGAACTCGGCGTTGCGCAACGCGCTGATCGCCCACAAGGGCTACATGGACGGCCTGATGAAGCTCAGCGACCAGCTGGGCGAGTGGATCGTGCAGGCCCAGGCCGACGGTGCGCTCAACCGCGCGCTGCCGCCCGAGGCGGTGCTCTACACCGTGTTCGCGCGCGCCTGCGATCCGGTGCTGGGCTTCCTGAAGGCCGGTGGCAGCCACAGCGACGAGCAGATCGTCGACTGGGTCATGTCGACCTGCTTCGACGGGCTGGCCGCCCGGCCCTGATCGAGGCGCGCCGGCCGCTGCCGGCTGCCGTCACCGGATGATCAGCACCGGCGTCTGGCACTGGGCCATCACCTTGGTGGCGACCGACCCCAGCACCAGGTTGCCCAGCAGGCCGTGGCCGTGCGAGCCCATCATCAGCAGGTCGAATTTGCCCTTGCTGGCCACGGTGGCGATGGTCTCGGCGGCGTTGCCGACCTTGGCCACGAACTGGGCCTCGATCTTCTGCTTGGCGAAGAAGCTGCGGATCGGCTTGAACACCTTGTCGCTCTCGTCGGCGTAATGCGCCTGCAGGATGGACTTGTCCAGCACCGCGGCCGCGCGCTGCGGCACCGCCGGCGCCACGTGCAGCAAGGTGTATTGATGGGCACCGCCCAGCCATTCGTCATGGGCGGCCAGGTACGCCAGCATGCGCTTGGTGAACGGGCTGCCGTCGACGGGGACCAGAATCTTCATGGGACGCTCCTGTGGCGTTGGCGACGATGCTCCGCAGTGTCGCACCGGGCCGGGCTCCGACCTTGCCTGCCGTCAATCCACGCGCGGCAGCTCGATCAGCTTGAGCGGATCGAAGCCCTCGGCCTCGCCCTTGCGCAGCAGGCCCATGGCCTGGCACACCACCCGCGTGGGCGCACGGCCGGCGCGCGGCACCTCGTAGTCGTGGCGGCAGTGCAGGTGGCCATGCAGCCACAGGTCGGCCAGCGGGATCAGGTCGTCGTCGGCATTGCAGAAGCTGGCCGTGCCCGGCTGGTGGCCGAAGCGCGGATCGACGCTGCGCAGGCTGGGCCCGAAGTGCGTGATCGCCACCGTGCTGTGCCAGCCGCCCACGGCCGCCGGCCCCGGGTTGGGCCGGCGCAGCTCGGACGCCAGCCAGTCGCGGCAGGCCAGCGATTCATCACGCAGCCGTTCCGGCGTCAGGTCCGCACCGTCAAACCGCGCGCTCATCAGCTTGAGGAAGTAGGCCGATGCGCGCATCGTCCGCTCGCGCTGCGCCTCGCCGAACAGGTCGAAGTCCGACCAGCGCACGGTGCCGACGAAGCGCACACGCTGGCCGGCCGCGCTGGTCAGCACCACGCTCTCGCGCTCGATCAAGCGGATGCCGAAGCGGTCGCAGCGCTCGCGCAACGCGGGCCAGTCATGCACCAGGTCGCGGCCGTCGAACTCGTGGTTGCCGCTGACCATCAGCATCGGCACCGGCCAGCCGGCGAAGCGCTCCAGCGCCGTCCAGTTGGCGTCGATGTCGCCCCCCAGCACCAGCAACTCGGCACCCGGTGCGGGCTGGGGGTCGAAGGTCTCGGTCTCGAGGTGGAGGTCTGAAAACAGTTGCAGCCGCATATGCGGCTGCATGTTAAGGGCCTGGCACCACCGAGCGCCCCAAGCGGGCGCCGCGGAACCGGCTTTGCCGGGCCGCTGGCGCCGCCCCCTGGGGGGAGCGCCGCTGGGGCTTCGGGGGGGACGGCTCTACGCGGCCAGCTTCTGCTCGATCTGGCCCTTGATCGCCAGCAGTTGTGCCGGCAGCCGTGACGACAGCTGCTGGAACAGCTCGCCGTGCAGGCCCATCTCGGTCTGCCAGGCGGCGCGGTCGATCGAGATCACCGACTGGTACTGCTCGCGGGTGAAATCGAGGCCGGTCCAGTTCAGGTCGTCGTAGCGCGGGCTGACGCCGAAGACGTTCTCCTCGCCGCCGGCGCTGCCGTCCACGCGCTCGAGCATCCACTTCAGCACGCGCATGTTGTCGCCGTAGCCGGGCCAGACGAACTTGCCGTCGGCGCCCTTGCGGAACCAGTTGACGCAGTAGATCTTCGGCAGCTGCGCGGCGCCCGGGCCGGCGCCGAGCTGCTCGCCGATCTTCAGCCAGTGGGCGAAGTGGTCGCCCATGTGGTAGCCCATGAAGGGCAGCATCGCGAACGGGTCGCGGCGCAGCTCGCCGA
>JAURXG010000343.1 GCA_030654555.1 Aquabacterium sp. | reverse complement strand
CACCGACGAAGACAAGCTCACCATGATCGCGCTCAACCAGCACCCCAGCGGCCGCCACTTCCTGCAGATTCCGGGCCCCAGCCCGGTGCCCGACCGCATCCTGCGCGCGATGAGCCTGCCCACCATCGACCACCGCGGACCCGAGTTTGCGCACCTGGGCAAGAAGGTCATCGGCGGCCTGCAGCAGATCTTCCAGACCCGCCACCCGGTGGTCGTCTACCCGGCGTCCGGCACCGGCGCCTGGGAGGCCGCGCTGGCCAACACCCTGAGCCCGGGCGATGCGTTGCTGATGTTCGAGACCGGCCACTTCGCCACGCTGTGGCAGAAGATGGCGCTGCGGCTGGGCCTGAAGCCGGAGTTCCTGGCGCAAGCTGGCACCTGCGAAGCAACCGGCCTGCCGCTGGCCTGGCGCCGCGGTATCGACGCCGGCCTGATCGAGCAGCGCCTGCGCGCCGATGCCGGCCATGCCATCAAGGCGGTGTGCGTGGTGCACAACGAGACCTCCACCGGTGTCACCAGCGACATCGCCGCCGTGCGCCGCGCCATCGACGCCGCCAGGCACCCGGCCTTGCTGCTGGTCGACACCATCTCCGGTCTGGCCAGTGCCGACTACCGGCACGACGAATGGGGTGTCGATGTCACCGTCAGCGGCTCGCAGAAGGGCCTGATGCTGCCGCCCGGCATCAGCTTCAACGCGCTGAGCCCGAAGGCGCTGGAGGCCAGCAAGACGGCCAAGCTGCCGCGCGCCTTCTGGGCCTGGGACGAGATCGTCGAGATGAACAAGGGCGGCTACTGGCCCTACACGCCGAACACCAACCTGCTCTACGGCCTGAGCGAGGCGCTGGACATGCTGCTCGAACAAGGCCTGCCGGCGGTGTTTGCGCGCCACCAGCGCTGGGCCGAAGGTGTGCGCAGCGCCGTGCGCGCCTGGGGGCTGCCGATCCAGTGCGCCGACCCGGCTGTCTATTCGCCGGTGCTCACCGGCGTGATCACGCCGGTGGGGGTGGACGCCGACGCGCTGCGCAAGCTGATCCACACGCGCTTCGACCTGTCGCTGGGCACCGGCCTGGGCCAGGTGCGCGGACGCATGTTCCGCATCGGCCACCTGGGCGACTGCAATGACCTGACCCTGATGGCCGCGCTGTCGGGCGTCGAGATGGGCCTGCAACTGGCGGGCGTGGCCACCGCCGGCAGCGGTGTGCTGGCCGCCATGGCGTACTTCGCGCAACACCCTGTCGCGCCGGCCCCGCAGGCCGCCGCCTGAACAACTCGATCCGAACGGAGACCCCCACCATGCAAAGACGAGCCCTGATCCAGGCCGCTGCCGGCGCCGCCACCACGCTGGCACTGCCGCAGCTGCGCGCGCAGACCGCGCCGAACCTGCAGAACCTGCCAGCAGGCCCGATCCGCATCATCGTCGGCTTCCCGCCCGGCGGCGGCACCGACGCGCTGGCGCGCATCCTCGCCGCCAAGCTGACGCAGTTGTGGGGCCAGCAGGTCATCGTCGAGACCAAGGCCGGCGTCGCCGGCGTGCTGGCCGCCGAGTACACCGCCACCCAGCCTGCCGATGGCACGACGCTGTTGATGGCCCACATCAACAGCCACGCGCTGGCGCCCAGCCTGCAACCGAAGTTGAAGTACGACCCGGTGGCCGACTTCAGC
>JAURXG010000342.1 GCA_030654555.1 Aquabacterium sp. | reverse complement strand
GCTGAAGTGCGTGCGCACGCCGGCGCCACCCGGCAGGTGCCACCAGTGCAGCACGTCGCCTTCGCTGAACTGGTGCGCCGCGCAGCGCAGGATCTGCTCGCGCAGCAACGCCGGCGCGGCCCAGGCCAGCGCCAGCGTGTCCTGCAGCTGGTCGCGGTAGCCGGTGGCCCCGCCGGCCTGGTAGAAGCCGGCCTTGGCCCACAGCCGGCAGGCCACCGCCTGGTACAGCAGCCAGCGGTTGACCAGCGCGTCGAAGAGGGGATCGGGGGTCTGCACGGTGGTGGCGCCGAGCAGCGCGTCCCATTGCGCCAGGCCGGCCCGCTCGCGCCCGGCCGGGGCCTGCTGCGCCGCGGCCTTGGCCAGCTGCACGGCCGCCAGCGGGCTGTCGGCATAACCCAGCAGGAACGTGTGCTCGCTGGCCTCGCCGGCGGCCAGCACCAGCCGCGTCGACAGCGCCGCGCAGGGGTCCAGGCCGCTGCCCTGGGCCTGCAGCCAGTGGTCGGGCAGCACCGGCTGGCCGCGGGCGTCCAGGGTCTCGCGGCGGTCGCAGGTCCAGTCGTGCAGGCTGTCGTCGACGCCGGCCAGCGCCAGGAAGGCGGTGCCATCGCCGAAGCCGGCCGACGGCTCGCGCTGGGTTGCGCACAGCACCAGCAGACTGCGTGCATCCGCGTCGCCCAGCAGCATGCGGTGGCGTGCCGTGTGCACGGTGTGGCGGTCGGCGCGCTCGGCACCCAGCAGCCACTCCACCAGGCCGGTGAGGCGCAGGCGCTGGGTGCGCCGGCCGGTGTTGGCGATGCGCAGGCGCAGCTGCTTGATCGCGCTGGCAGGGTCCACGCACCAGCTGGCCTGCACCTGCAGGTCGCCACGCTGGTGGCTGATGGTGGTGCGGCCCGGCTCGTGGCGCACCTGGTAGGCCAGGCTGGCGTCGCCCCAGGCGCCGGGTGCCACGCTCCACACGTCCAGGCTGCGCAGGTCCTGCAGCAGGAAGGTCTCGGCCGCGGGGTCGGCCACCGGGTCGTTGCTCCAGGCGGTGATCTGGTTGAGCCGGCTGTTGCCCGCCCAGGTGTGGCCGCCACCGGCCTCGGAGACGATGCTGCCGAAGCCGGGATTGGCCAGCACGTTGACCCAGGGCCGCGGCGTGCGCGCGTCGGCATGCACCGCAAAGCCGAAGCTGCCATCGGCCGCGAAGGTGCCTTGCGCGGCCGCCGCCGCGCCGGTGCGGATGCCCGCCAGGGGGCTGGCCGGCGCCAGTGCCACGGTGGCCACGTCCTGGCGCGCCTGCAGCGCCTCGTCGTGCTGCAGCGCCCAGGCCTGCACATGGTGGGCCAGCGGCCGGCCGTCGGCCTGCAGGCACACCCGCGCCACGGCCTGCAGCGTGGCCAGTTCGGCGCCCGACAGCTCGTCGGCGCGCAGCAGGTGCAGGCGCGCACGTTCGGCGTCGGGTTGGTGGGCACTGTCGACCTCGAGGCCGTCGCGCAGCGCGGCGATCTCGCGCTGCAGCGCCATCTGGTAGCTGGCCGGCTCGTTGTTGACCACCACCAGGTCACAGGCCACGCCGCTGGTGCCCCACAGCCGCAGTGCGCGTGCCAGCGTGCGCAGCAGGCCCAGCCCGTGCAGCGCGCCGGCCTGCACCAGCAGCAGCGGCCGCTCGCCCGACAGGCCCAGCCGCCACAGCAGCCGGCGGTCGCAGGTCTCGCCACCGCACTCGGGATGCACCCGGGTCAGGCCCAGCAGCAGCGCGGTGCTCAGCAGCTGCACGGCGGCCAGCTCGTCGGCGCCGATGCGCAGCGCGCGCAGCCGGATGCCGGCCAGCGTGGCCGACATCAGCGAGGCCCGCTGCACATGGCTGGGCTGGCGGTACTTGTCGACCACCGCGCGCAGCGTGGCACCGTCGTCGCAGGCGGCGGTGGCAAAGGTCAGCTGTGCCTTGGCGCCGGGCGGGATGCGCAGGCGCACCGCCAGCACGCACACCGGATCTAGCCCGGTGTCCAGCGCCAGTGCCAGCGGCGTGGCCGGCAGCGCCTGCAGTATGGCCTGCGGCTGGGCCGGCGTGTGCTGGCGGCCCAGCCACAGCGCGCGGTCGACCTGGCCGTGGAAGGCCACGGCGTGGCGGTCGGGCTCGGCGATGAAGTGCGCCAGGTGCAGCCCGCCTTCGCCGGCCAGCCGGGGCGTGCGCTGGAACACCAGCGCCTGCGCCGCGGGCCGCCACTCGGCGCGCACGAACAGCTTGCTGAAGGCCGGATGCGCCTCGTCGGCGCGGGCCTCGGCCAGCGTCACCTCGAAGGCCGAGATCAGCTCGATGTCCAGCGTGTGGCTGCCCGGGTTGCGCAGCTCGACCTGGCGGAACTCGATGTCGTCCTCGGGGCTGACCCAGGTGGTGATGGTGGTCTGCAGGTCGGGCCAGGTGCCCTCCAGGCACAGCCGGTCGGCATGGAACACGCTCTGGTAGTGCGCCGCGGGATCGGGCGCCGGGTGCTGGGTCAGCGACACCAGCGGTGCGTCGGCCGCCCGGCGCAGGTAGAAGAAGCTGCGCATCTGGTCGCGCAGCGCATCGTCGCGCCAGCGGGTGATGCCCACCGTGCCGCGGCGGCTGTGGCCCGCGCCGTTGCCACGCAGCGCCACGTGGTAGCGGCCGTTGCTCAGCAGGTGCGTGGGTTCGACCGCCAGCGTGCCGGGCAGCACCTCGTGCTGCAGGGCGGGCGGGCGGCGCCCGGACGGCAGCGGCGCCTGCGCCGGCGGCGCCGGCAGTGATGGCACCTCGCGCGGGGCGCGCTCGTGCAGCAGCGAGGCCATCGCCTCGATCTGCGGGTGGGCCATGCCCCAGCGCTGTGCCACGCCGCCCAGCAGCACGTTGGCCAGCGCCACGATGCTCATGCCCTGGTGGTGGGCCATGAAGGTGTTGACCGGCGTGCAGCGCTGGCTGCCGGTCTGCCGCGCCGGGGTGAAGTCCAGCGCCTCGATGAAGCCGTGGTGCCCACGCGCCCCCAGGCCCTGCAGCGCGTCGAAGTTGCGGCAGGCCGCGCTGGCGTCGACCTGCGCGGCCAGCGCCGTGGCGTAGGGCGCGATCACCAGTTCGTCGGGCGGCGTGCGGCGCAGCGCCAGGCGCGGCACGCCCTGCGGGGCGTACTGGTAGGCCAGGGTGTGGTCGCAGCCCGCATGCGCCGACTCCGAGATGCCCCAGGGCACGCCCTGGGTGCGCGCGTGGTGCCTCTGCTCGTGCAGCGCGGCGAGGGTGGCGTCGTGCAGCACGCTGCCCCAGGGCTCGGCCAGAACCAGCGTGGGCATCAGGTACTCGAACATCGACCCCGACCACGAGCGCAGCCCGGCCGTGCGACCCACCGCGAAGAACGGCCGGCCCAGGGCCGCCCAGTGGCGCACCGGCACGTCGCCCTTGGCGATCGCCAGCAGGCTGGTCATGCGCGACTCGGAGGCCAGCAGATCGTAGAAGCCGGCGTCCAGCTGCTGCTCGGCCACGCGGTAGCCGATGTGCAGCAGGTGGCGCTTGGGGTGGTACAGGAAGGCGAAGTCGGCCTCCCAGGCCAGCTGCTCGCACTGCCCGGCCAGCGCCCGCAGGCGCGCGGCGCTTTGGCGTTCATCGGGGTCGGCGGCGCGCTCGCGGCAGGCCTGCGCCACCGCCAGCAGGTGGCCGCTGAGGTTGCCGCTGCCCACGGTGGACACGTACATCGGCAGCAGCGGTGCGCCGGTGGCGGTGTCGTACCAGTTCAGGAAGTGGCCGCGGTGGCGCTGCAGCGTGAGCAGGGTGGCCAGCGTGGCCTCCAGGCGCAGCACCAGCTCGAGCGTGCCGATCCAGCCGAACTGGCGCGCGCAGGCCGTGCTCAGCAGGTACAGCCCGATGTTGGTGGGCGAGGTGCGGCGCGCCAGCATCTCGTGCGGCGTGATCTGCAGGTTGTCGGGCGGCAGGTGCCGGTCGTCGGCGGTGACGCAGCGCTCGAAGAAGCGCCAGGTGTCGCGCGCCACCGCGTGCAGCATGGCCTGGTCTTCGGCCGACAGCGGTGTGCCGGCGGCCGCCGGATCGGGCCGGCTGGCCCACCAGCTCCACAGCGGGGCCGAGGCCCACAGCAGGCACAGCGCCACCGCCCAGGCCGGTGCCACGGCCGCGCCGGCCAGCAGGGCAAGCAGCAGCGCGGCCGCCAGCAGCGGCACCGCCCGGTGCTGGCGCAGGCTGCCGGCCAGCGTGGTCTGCGCCGCGGCCTGCGCGGCGTCGGCGGTGGTCCACTGCAGCAGGTGGCGCCGGCTGACGGCCATGCGCCACAGCGTGCGCACGATGGCATCGCCGGCCAGCAGCGCGTGCTGCAGCAGCAGCGTGACATGCCACAGCGCGCCGCTCAGCGCGCGCGCGCCATCGGCCGCCGCGGCGCGGTAGAAGTGCCGCTTGGCCACGCTGTCGCGGCTGGGCGCAAAGCCGGCCACCGCGCCCATCAGCGGGCCGGCGGCAAAGGCCGCCAGCACCAGCAGCACGGCGCTCAGCGGCGACAGGCCGCCGGCGGCCATCGACAACACCAGCAGCCCCAGCGCGGCCGGCGCCACCAGCGAGCGGCGCAGGTTGTCCAGCATCTTCCAGCGGTTGACCGCCGCCAGCGGAAAGCGCCGCGGCTGCAGCAGGAAGGGCAGCAGCTGCCAGTCACCGCGCGTCCAGCGGTGCAGGCGCGAGGCCGCCACGTCGGCGTGGAAGGGCGCGTCCTCGATCAGCGCGACGTCGGTCACCGCCGCGCAGCGCGCCAGCGAGCCTTCGAGCAGGTCGTGGCTGAGCACCCGGCCCTCGGGCAGCCGCCCGCCCAGCACCGCGTGCACGGCTTGCACCTGCAGCAGGCCCTTGCCGGTGAACGAGCCTTCGCCGAACAGGTCCTGGTAGACCTCGGAGCTGGCGGCGCTGTAGGGATCGATGCCGCACTGGCCGGCAAACAGCCCGTGGTAGGGCGTCAGCTCGGCCGGCATCGGCAGCGGCGTCACCAGGTGCGGCTGCAGGATGCCGTAGCCCGTCAGCACGCGCCGGCCGTCGGCACTGAGCTGCGGCCGGTTGTGCGGGTGCGCGGCCACGCCCACCAGGTCGTGCAGGCTGCCCGGCGGCAGCTGGGTGTCGCTGTCGAGCGTGAGCAGGTAGGCCGTGCCCGGCGCGATGTGCGACAGCGCGCCCAGGTCGATGAAGTCGTGGACCGCCTCGCCGGCCAGGGCGGCGACCAGCTGCTCGAGCTTGCCGCGCTTGCGCTCCCAGCCCAGCCAGCGCGCCTCGGTGGCACAGAACTGGCGCCGCCGGTGCAGCAGCAGGAAGCGCGGCGGCGCCCCTGCGTCGGCGGGCGCGCCGGCGTTGAGTTGCGCCACCGCGCGCACCGCCTCGGCCAGCAGCGCGTCGTCGTCGGGGGCCTGGGCGGCGTCGGCGTCGCCCCAGTCGGTGAGCAGCGCGAACTGCGCATGCACCTCGGGGTTGGCCAGCGCGTGCAGGTGCAGGCGGTGGGCCAGGCGGGCGATGCCCGCGGCGCTGGTCAGCATCGCCGGCACCACCACCATCACGCGGTGCTCGAGCGGGATGCCGCCTGCCAGCGCCAGGCGCGGCAGGTGCTTCGGGCGCACCGATTCGCTGATCAGCCGGTGGATCACCGCCACCACCGCCTCGGAGGCGGGCAGCAGCATCAGCAGGGCGGTCAAGGCCCCCAGCCCGGTGGCCAGCGCCACGCCCTGGTGCTGCAGCAGGCCCGCCACCAGCGCCAGCGTGCCGGCGACCACGCCGCCCAGGTACAGGGGCAGGGCGGCATGCCTGACCGCCCGCAGCAAGCGGCGGCGCACGCCGTCGGCCAGGCCGAGTGCCGACGCCAGCGCGGCCTGGCCGGCGCCCCGCAGCCAGTACGAAGCCATCAACCGATCCGGGGCAGGCTCGACGGACGCGTCGATTGCGAGTTGGGCCGACGGGTCGACATGCATCAGGTTCAGCAAGGCCCGGGCCACGGTTCCCTCGCCCTGGCCGCTGCGCCGGGCCAGGCGCTCGATGTCGTGCAGCGTCTGGTCGCGCGTGGTGGTGTGTTCGGCGGCGAACAGCGGCGCGCTCAGCATCAGCCGCATCAGCGGGCTGGTGCGGGCCACGATGTCGGGCCAGTCGGCGTCGTTGATGGCGCGCAGCGAGGTCACCGCGTTGCTCACGCTCAGGTTGTCGGCGGTCTGGTCGGCGCTCTGCTGCTGCTGCAGTGCCGGCAGCTCGGGCCCCATCGCCTGCAGCCAGGCCTGCACCGAGGCCGGGAAGCGCGCCTCGGCATGCGCCCCGCCGGCCACGCTGCGGTACTGCAGCCGCTGCATCACCTGGGCGATGAAGGTGGCACCAGCGCCGCGCTGCGCCACCAGCGCATGCACCCGCGCCAGTGCCGGGCCCGACCATTGCCCGATGTGGTCGCAGCACAGGTTGGCGGCCTCGCGCGCGGCCTTCTGCGTGGCCACCCGTTCGGCCAGGCGGCGCAGGTTCTCGATCAGCACCACCCGCAAGGTGGTGGGCAGCGCCCACAGCTCGCCCAGCTGCAGTTCGCGGCTGTCCTGGTAGGCGCCGAGGAAGCGCACCAGCAGGTCTTCGTCGAAGGCGCTGTCGGTGTGCGCCACGAAGGCCCAGGCCACGCCGTAGACCCGCGGCAGCCCGGCCAGCGGCTCGTCCTGCAGCACCGGCAGCAGGCGAAAGTAGCTGCGCGGCAATCCGTCGTGGATCGCCGCGAGCTGGGTGTCGATCAGGTGGAAGTTGTCCAGCAGCCACTCGGCGGCGGGGCTGATCTCATAGCCGGTGGCGGCCTGCCCGCCGATGTAGCGCTGGGCCTGCCGCAGCATGCGGATGTTGCTGCGCAGGCGTGGAAAGAAGCCCGCATCGCTGCGGTTGGCCCGCGCGGCCGCGTGCGTGAGGCCGAGGCTGCGGCCGTGCTGCGCGAAGCGCTCGGGGCCGAAGACCTCGGCGCGCACCGGCGGCTGCAAGGCGCCGGCGCCAGGGTCGAGCATGCGGCACAGCGCGCGCGGCGCCTCGGGCAGCAGGCGC
This sequence comes from Aquabacterium sp., assembly GCA_030654555.1. Taxonomy (GTDB): domain Bacteria; phylum Pseudomonadota; class Gammaproteobacteria; order Burkholderiales; family Burkholderiaceae_C; genus Pseudaquabacterium. Next base: position 4,460 of record JAURXG010000342.1, on the reverse strand, counting down.
TGCAGGCCGCGTGCTGCCACGGCCTACACCACCAGCAGCACGGCGCCGATCAGCGCAGCCACCACCGCCAGCGTGGTGACGAAGCGCGCGGCCACCAGGCCGTGCACCGCCAGCGCGCCGCAGTGCAGGCGGCTGAAGCGGCTGCTGGCGGCGCGGCACAGCGAGACATGCTCGCCCAGCGCCGTCAGCGCCTGCGGACCGGTGTCCGTGGTGTCACCGTAGGAGGTGGTGCTCCAACGGGGCGCGCCCGCCGCAGCGCCCGTGCCGAACGCGCCCGCGGACATCAGCGCGATCCGGTGACTTCGATCACCACGCGGCGATCTGGCTGCAGGCAGGCGATGACCTGGGCCGTCGCCGCACCCTTGCACTGGTCGGGCAGCGTCACGGGGCCCGTCTCGCCCAGGCCCACGGCGGTGACCTTGGCCGCGTCGATGCGACCGGCCGTGACGAGGTGGGACTTGACGGCATCGGCGCGCGACTGCGACAGCGTCTGGTTGTAGGCCGTGCTGCCCAGGCGGTCGGTATGGCCTTCGACCGTGACCTTGTCGAAGCGCGCACCGGCCAACTCACCGGCAAAGGTGTCGAGCGCGGCCTTGCCTTCCGGGCGCAGGGCCGATTGGTCGAAGCCGAACAGCGACGCGGCGCTGTAGCTCACGCGGCGGCGCTCGGGCGCGGCGCTCGGGGCTGCAGCCACCACCGGCGCCGCTGCGGCGGCCGGCACCACCACGATCACCGGCTGCGGTGCCGGCGCGGGCACCGGGGCCGGTGCGACATAGGCGGGTGCCACGTAGGCGGTGCGCGACGCGGTCGGCGCACGGCCGAAGGGCATGACCAGGCTCACGCTGTACATGGCCACCTGGTTGTGCTTGCCCTGGGTGTCGCTGACGCGGAAGTTCTCGACCTCGCCGCGCAGCAGCAGCGAACTGCCGATCGCGTACTGCAGCCCCAGGCCGACCTTGGCATTGGCTTCGCGGTCGGAGGCGCTCGGATTGGCGACGACCACGGCGCCGGTGCCGTTGAACTCGGCACGGGTGCGGGCGTAGGTCACGCCCACGCGGCCCAGCGCCGACAGGTTCTCGGTCAGGGGCAGGGTGCCCACCAGGTCGGCATTCATGCCCTGCACGCGGTATTCGCCGCTGAGCGTGCCGGCCGGCACCGTGGTGGCATCGAAGCCGTAGCGGCCCAGCTTGAAGAAGCCCAGCTCGGCGCCCCAGTAGCGGTTGAACTGGTAGCCGCCGAACACCTTGTAGGCCGAATGGCGACCGTGGTGCTGGATGTCCAGCGGTGCCACGCCGGCGCCGAGCAGGTTCTGGTTGACACGGCCGTCGTCGGCGCTGGCGCGCGACTGGCCGCCGCCGATGCCCAGGTAGTAATAACTGTCGCTGGCAGCGGACTGTGCCTGCGCCGGTGCGGCGATCAGCGCGGCAACGGCGGCCAGCGCGAGGAGGTGGAGCTTGGGATGCTGTGACATGACTTGCTTTCGGATCTGGAGCGCTCCGTGCGGGGTGCCGGAGTCGCCGAGCGCTGGTGGTGGAAACCGACCGCGCCTGGTGTTCAGGGCTTGTTTGTAGGGGATGGCCGGCCGCGCGTCTGTGCGATGACGAACCCTGGTGCGCCCGCGTGCAGCGCCGTGCATGCCCTAGCGCTCAAAATGGGCGTACGGTCGTCCCGCTGCCGGCCCGGCGCCTCTGTGCGGTGGCAGACAGTGCAAGGCCGCCGGCCACAACATACTGGGCGACTCCAGCCCATGGGCGATGTGCCGGCGCGCCCCGCGCCGGTGTTCATCGCCGGAGATGCCCCGTGATGCCCCCCGCGCAGAACCGCCTGATCGAACTGCTGCCCCCGGCCGATCGCACCCGCCTGCTGTCGGTGTGCCAGGCGGTCGAGCTGCAGCGGGGCCAGGTGCTGTGCGAACGCGGCGACGCGCTGTCCCATGTGTACTTTCCGGTCGACAGCTTCATCTCGCTGGTGATGCAGATCGACGCGCACCCGAGCCTCGAGGTGGGCATGGTGGGCCGCGAAGGCCTGATGGGGGCGACGCTGCTGCTGGGTGTGGAGACCGTGCTGCAGCGCGGATTGGTGCAGGGGCCGGGCGCTGCGTGGCGCGTAGAGGGCGGCGCCTTCCGGCGCGAGCTGGCGCTGAGCATGCCGCTGCAGCGCTGCGTCAAGCGCTTCCTGTTCGTGCGCATGGCGCAGATGGCCAGCGCCGCGGCCTGCCTGCGCTTCCACCTGATCGGGCCGCGCCTGGCGCGCTGGTTGCTGATGAGCCAGGACCGGGCGCATGCGCAGCAATTCCATGTGACGCACGAGTTCCTGGCCGGCATGCTGGGGGTGCGCCGCGTGGGCATCACGGCCGCTGCGGGCGCGCTGCAGCGCCAGGGCCTGATCACCTACCACCGGGGCGAGCTCACGGTGCTGGACCGTGCCGGCCTGGAGCGGGCGGCCTGCAGCTGCTACGCCGCCGACCTGGCGGCCTACCGCGCGCAATTCGACTGAAAAGCCGCCCCGGCCACGGCGCCGATGAGGGCCGCGGCCGGGGCGGCCGCCGTCCGGGCCCGGCGGGCAGCCCGCGGGGTCAGGACTTGGTCTTGTCGACCGTCGTGAACCAGCTGTCGCTGGCCTTGCGCTGCCACTCGGCGAGCTGCTTCTCGGCTTCGTCCTTGGCCACGCCGTAGCGCTCCTGGATCGTGCCGGCCAGCTGGTCGCGGCGGCCGGCGACGACATCGAGGTCGTCGTCGGTCAGCTGGCCCCATTGCTCCTTGGCCTTGCCGGTGATTTGTTTCCAATTGCCTTGAATCTGGTCCCAGTTCATGTCGGTGTCCCTTGGTGGTGGATGAAGGAGAGGCGGTCCCCGGGGCCATGTGCCGGCCCGGGTCGCGTCGGGTTCAGGGGCGCACGGCGATCTCGTTCTTGACGGCCTTCACGCCGCCGACCTTCCAGGCCAGCGACTCGGCCGAATTCTTCTCGGCCTGGTCCTTGGCGAAGCCCGAGAGCATCACCGTGCCCTTGAGCGTCTCGACCTTGATGCTCAGCGTGTCGACCGCCGCGCTCTCGACGTAGCGTGCCTTGATCGCGGTGGTGATGGCCGTGTCGTCGACATAGGCGCCGACACTTTCCTGGCCGCGCGTGACGGCGCAGCCTGCGGTGGTGAGCAGCACGAGGGCGGTGACGGCGGCGACGATCGAATGGCGTGTGTTCATGGTGGAACTCCTTGGGGTGGGTTGCGAAAAGTGAGGGGCGAGAGGGGCGGCGGCGGCAGGCGATCAGCCCGCGGCCAGCCAGTCCTTGAGCTCGTCGGCATGGCCTTGCTCGTCGGCGAGGATGTCCTCGAGCAGGCGCCGGGTGGTCGAGTCCTTGTCGCCGATCAGGGCAATGATCTGGCTGTAGGCCTCGATCGCCACGCGTTCGGCGATCAGGTTGGCCTTGATCATGGCCTTCAGGTCGGTGGATTCGTCGTAGCTGGCATGGCTGCGCTTGCTCAGGGAATCGGGCGAGAAGTCGGGCTCGCCGCCGAGCTGCACGATGCGCTTGGCCAGACGATCGGCGTGCGCCGCTTCCTCGTTGGCATGCACCAGAAACTCTTCGGCGATCTTCGGCGAGGCCAGGCCTTCGGCGGTGAAGTGGTGGCGCTTGTAGCGCAACACGCACACCAGCTCGGTGGCCAGGGAGTCGTTGAGCAGCTGGATGATGTCGGCGCGCCAGGGGCCGTAGCTCGGTGTCACCGCGCCCTGGTCCAGGCTGCGCCGCGCGGCCTCCAGGCCGGCCGCGTTGAGCTGCATGCGGCCGTTCTCCGCCAAGGTGAGCGGCGTGACGTTGCTGGGTTCTTTGGGATGGGACATGGGCACTCCTGGATGAACGGTGGCGGTTGCCTTGTGCTGGCAGACCGCCAGCCTGATGACGCACTGTAGGAAGGCGGGCACGCGCCGGCCATCGGCGCCGGACACCTCGGGCTGTAGGACAGCACCGCGTCGGGGTTGCCGTCGCCGATGGTCCAGCGGACCGACGGCTGGCCTGCCGAGGGCGCTAACATGCGCTGCATGCGACCCAGCACCCACCATGAGCGACACCGCAGCGACCGCATCGGCTGGCTGCGCGCCGCGGTGCTGGGCGCCAACGACGGCGTGGTCTCGACCGCCAGCCTGGTGGTCGGCGTGGCCGCTGCCCAGGCGTCGTCGGCCCAGGTGCTGTTGACCGGTGTGGCCGGCCTGGTGGCCGGCGCGATGTCGATGGCCGCGGGTGAGTACGTGTCGGTGCACTCGCAGGCCGACACCGAACAGGCCGACCTCGCGCGCGAGCGTGCCGAACTGGAGAAGGACCCTGCCGCCGAGCAGCGCGAGCTGGCGGCCATCTACATCGCGCGGGGCCTGGCGCCGTCGCTGGCCACCCAGGTGGCCGAGCAGCTGATGGCGCACGACGCCATCGGTGCGCATGCGCGCGACGAACTGGGCATCTCGGCCACG
>JAURXG010000340.1 GCA_030654555.1 Aquabacterium sp. | reverse complement strand
GGGTGGCGCCGGCTGCAGCCAGCGCGCCACATTGAGCTGCCCATCGGCGCGGCGCGACAGCGCCAACGCGGGCTGCGTGAGCTGCAGCCGGGTGATGTCGAGCCGGCGGGCCAGCAGGTCGATCGTCGCGCCCGCCAGTTGCAGCTGGCGCATCGAGGCCAGCGGCGCCGCCGCGCGGGCGGCAGCGCCGTCGCGCAGCTGCAGGTCCTTCAGCGTGGCGGTGTCCAGCGTCAGTGCCAGCGCCGCGGGATCGGCGGCCCAGCGCAGCTGGGCCTGGGTGCTGAGCCGGCCGCTCAGCCGGGGCTGCAGCGCCTGCCGCGCGTAGGGCGCCAACGAGGCCAGGTCCAGCGCGTCGAGCTGCAGCGCCAGCGTGGCCTCGCGGTCGCTGACCTGGCCGTTGATGCGCAGCTGGCCAACCGCGGTGGTGGCGGGTCGGCCCGGTGCCGATGCCGATGCCGTGGCCGTGGCCGGGTGCAGGCTGGCCTGCGCTGTCATGGGCACCGGCGCCTTCAGCGGCCATTGCAGGTCGCGCAGTTCGATGGCCAGGTCGTCGAGCCGGTAGCCGGCGGCCGGCCGCAGCGTGGCGTCCTGCCAGTGCACGGACGCCCCCGCGATCTGCAGCGCGGCCAGTTCCACCTGCCAGGGCTTGGGCGCGGCGGCCGTGGCGGCGCTGGCCGCGGGGTCGGGCGGGGCCGCGGGCCGCAGCCGCTGCAGGTTCAGCAGGCCGCGCGCATCGCGTGTCAGCCGCAGCTCGGCACCCTCGATGCGCAGCACGCCCAGCTGCGCACGTTGCCGCAGCGGCTGCAGGTCGCGCAGCTCTAGCTTCAGCGCCCGCCAGGCCGCCAGCGGCGTGCCGTCGGGCTCGGCCAGCGCCAGGTCGTCCAGCGACACGCGGCCCTGCACCTGCAGCGTGGGCGCGCCCTGCGGCGGTTGCGCAACGTGCAGTGTCAGGTCGGCGCCCAAGCGCCCACGCTGCAGCCGCAGCGGCAGGCCGGCGGGCAGGTAGCCCAGCCAGGGCTTCAGGTCGAGATCGGCAAAGGCCAGCGTCAGGTCGCCCGATCGGGTCGGGGCGAACGGCAGCACCCGCTCGCTGCTGTCCACCCGCGTGCCGTTGACGGTGAAGTGCAGGCGTGGCTCGACGGGGATCGCCGCATCGTCAGGCAGGCTGGACAGGAAGGGCAGCGTCAGCGTCAGCGCCTGCACCGCGTGCACCCGGCCCGCCGGGCGGTCGTCGAAACGGATCTGCGCATCGCGCAGCGCCAGGTTGTTCAGCGCAAACCGCAGCGGCTCGTCGCCAGGCGGCGCCTGGGGCGCGGCGGTCAGGCGCGCGATCAGGTCGTCGATGTCGTAGTGGCCCGGCGCCGTGCGCGCCAGCCGCAGCCGGGCCCCATCGACGGCCAGCGCCTCGATCACCGGCGCGCGCTGGCGCAACGAGGCACCCAGACCGAAGTCGACCAGCAGCGCGTCCACCTGCAGCAGCGGATCGCCCGGCGCAGCGGCCGCCGCGCCGATCTGCAGACCCTGCAGCCGCAGTGCCAGCCGGCCGGGCTCGAACGCCACGGCCTGCAGGCTGACCGGCCGCCCCAGCGCCTGGCCCAGCCGGGTCGGCAGCTGGGCCTGCAGCAGCGCCGGCACACCCCACCAGACGGCGCCGGCCAGCAGCCCAACGACCGCCAGCAGCATCAAGCCGACGCGCAGAAACCTGCGCAGACCGCGGCCGGCGGAGGTCTGGGCGCTGCTCACGTCCGGTGGGGGGCGGCGGGCTCGTCGGGCAGTGTGTCGTCGTCTTCGCGGACGGGCGCCACCTCGACCCGGTAGCTCTCGTTGGCCCAGGCGCCCAGGTCGACGCCACGGCAGCGTTCGCTGCAGAACGGCCGCCACGGGTTGTCGGGTGAAAACACCGCGGGCCGGCGGCAGGTGGGGCAGGGCACGCGCCGCGGTTCGGCGCCAGAGGCAGGAGGGTTCATGCGCACAAGGTCAGTTCAAAGGGCACGTCCACCGGCGCCAGCCGCAGGCGGCCTTCGGCGTCGGCGCGCATCAGCCGCACCGACACCAGCAGCCGGTGGCCGGTGATCTCGGGCACCAGGCCGTCGGCGCCGGCGATGCGCATGCGCAGCAGCTGGTAGCTGCGGCCTTGCGGCAGGCTTTGCTGGAACTGCCCGCCCTGGCTGACCACCTTGTGCGGCACGCCGGCGTCGCGCACCAGGTGCAGCAGCAGCTGCAGCGCCTCGGCCCAGGGCGCGAGCGTGCCCACCCAGCCCAGCAGGTCGGCGCGGCGGCTGGCGGCATCGTGCTGCTGCCAGGCGTAGTAGGCCGGCAGGTCGAATTCGCAGGTGCCGCCCGGGATGCTGATGCGGCTGCGCAGGCTGGTCAGCCACTCGTTGCCGGCCAGCGCCTGGCCGGCCTTGCCGACCTGCTGGTTCAGGGTGTTGAAGGCGTGGTCGATGCGGTTGATCACGCCGTCGAGCGCCGCCTGCGACACCTGCGGGTTGCTGCGGTAGGCAACCAGCTGCGCCTTGTGCCGGTCCAGTTCCTTGAGCAGGTCGGCCTTGAGGTCGGAGCGCGAAGCCACGTCGACGATCTCGAACATCGTCACCAGCGCGAAGTGGTGGTCCACCGCCGCATCGCGTGGCAGCAACTGGCCGAGCCGGTCGAACAGGTGCTCGAGCCGCAGCAGGGTGCGGACGCTCTCGTTGAACGGGTACTCGTACAGGACCAAGGCGCTTCCTCGTGAGGCAGCCGCAGCAGGGGCCGCGGTCAACGCGAGGATTGTTCCACAGCGGCCCGGCCCGGCCGCCTGCGTTCAGGCGCCTGGCGCGCCCTCTTTGACGGGGCGCACGGGCCGCGGCAGGCCCCACAGCGCCCACAGCTGCGCCACTTCGTCGGCCAGCGTCTCGGCGGTGATGCCGTCGTTGAAGATCACCGCATCGGCGATCGCGCGGCGCTGCGCGCGTGGGGACTGCAGCGCGATGACGCGCCGCACCTGCTCGTCGCTCCAGCCCGAGCGGGCCATCACGCGCTGCACCTGGGTCTCGGCGCTGCAGTCGACCACCAGGATGCGCTGGCAGCGCGCACGCCAGTGGCTGGATTCGCTGAGCAGCGGCACGTCGAACACCACCACGCCATCGCCCGCGGCGGCGGCCTGGCGCTGCGCCTCGGCGCCGATCATCGGGTGCAGGATGGCCTCGAGCGCGCGCTTGGCGTCGGGGTCGGCGAACACCAGGGTGCGCATGCGGGCGCGGTCGAGTGCACCGTCAGGCCCGGCCACGTCGTCGCCAAAGCGCTGGCGCAGCGCCGGCATCGCCGCGCCACCGGGCGTGGTCAGCGCATGGGCGATGGCATCGGTGTCGACCAGCGTGGCGCCCAGCGCCACCAGCTGCGCCGCCACCGTGCTCTTGCCGCTGCCGATGCCCCCGGTCAGGCCGATCGCCTGGATGCCTTGCGAGGCCACCGTCAGAGCCCCGACCACAGCCCGTTGAGCTGGGCGCCGAAGAACAGCGCCGCCACGCCGCCGCCGGCCAGGTAGGGGCCGAAGGGAATCGGCACGTTGCGGCCGTGACCACGCGCGACGATCATGAAGATGCCCACCACCGCGCCCACCGCCGACGACAGCAGGATGATCGACGGCAGCGACTGCCAGCCCAGCAGCGCGCCCAGGCCGGCCAGCAGCTTGAAGTCGCCCTCGGCCATGCCCTGCACCCCGCGCACCAGCTTGTAGATGGCCGCCACGAACCACAGCGCGAAGTAGCCGAAGAAGGCACCCAGCGCGGCATCGGCCAGCGAGACCGGGATCCAGCGCTGCCAGGCCGCCACCAGCCCCAGGCCGATCAGCGGCAGCGTCAGGTTGTCGGGCAGCAGCGTGGTGTCGAGGTCGATGAAGGCGGCAGCGATCAGCAGCGCCAGCGCCACGCAGTACACCGCCGCGGCGGCGGTGGGGCCGGCCTGCCAGGCGGCGGCGGCGAACAGCGCGCCGGTGAGCGCCTCGACGATGGGGTAGCGCGGCGAGATGCGCGTGCCGCAGGCCGAGCACTTGCCGCCCAGCCGCAGCCAGCCCAGCAGCGGGATGTTCTCGTGCCAGGCCAGCTGGTGGCCGCACTGCGGGCAGCGCGAGCGCGGGCGCGACAGGCTCATCGCCGGCAGCGCCTGCACCTCGGCGGCCAGCGCCGCGCCCTGGCGCGCCAGTTCGGCCGTGCGCGCGGGCGGGGCGCCCAGCACCCGGGTCATCGTGGCGCTGTCCTGCAGGTAGCCGGCGGCGTCGCCCAGCCACTCGCGCTCCAGCAGCTGCGGCATGCGGTGGATCACCACGTTGAGGAAGCTGCCGACCATCAGGCCGAGCACGGCCAGCAACCAGGGCGAGAGCAGGACTTCGGTCGGGGGCAGACCCACGTCAGACCACCTGGCCGATCTTGAAGATGGGCAGGTACATCGCCACCACGATGCCGCCGATGATGGTGCCCAGCACCACGATGATGATCGGCTCCATCAGGCTGGACAGGCCCTTGACCATGTCGTCGACCTCTTCCTCGTAGAACTCGGCGGCCTTGGCCAGCATGTGGTCGAGCGAGCCGGATTCCTCGCCGATGGAGGCCATCTGGATCACCATGTTCGGGAACACGCCGGTGCCCTGCATCGACGTGGTGAGCGCACTGCCGGTGGACACGTCGCGCTGGATCTTCTGCGTGGCCTCGGCGTACACCGCATTGCCCGCGGCACCGCCCACCGAATCGAGCGCCTCGACCAGCGGCACGCCGGCGGCGAACATGGTCGACAGCGTGCGCGTCCAGCGCGCGATCACCGACTTGTTGATCAGGTTGCCGAAGATCGGGATGCGCAGCAGCAGGCGGTCCATCACCATCTGCATCTTGACCGAGCGTTTCCAGGTCTGCATGAACATGTAGCCGCCGCCGGCCATCACGCCGAAGATCACCGGCCAGTACGAGACGAAGAACTCCGACATCGCGATCACCAGCAGCGTGGGCGCGGGCAGGTCGGCGCCGAAGCTGCTGAACACGTCCTTGAAGGCCGGGATCACCTTGATCATGATCACCACCACCACGATGAAGGCGACGGTCAGCACGGCGATCGGGTACATCAGCGCCGACTTGATCTTGCCCTTCAGCGCCAGCGTCTTCTCCTGGTAGATGGCCAGGCGCTCGAGCAGCTGCTCCAGGATGCCGCCGGCCTCACCGGCCTCGACCAGGTTGCAGTACAGCGCGTCGAAGTGCATCGGGTGCTTGCGGAACGCGGCCGACAGGCTGGTGCCTGTCTCCACGTCGGCGCGGATGTCGCCCAGCAGCTTGGTCAGCCGCGGGTTGGTGGCGCCGCGGCCCACGATGTCGAAGGCCTGCAGCAGCGGCACGCCGGCCTTCATCATGGTGGCCAGCTGCCGCGTGAACAGCGCGATGTCCTTCTGCTTGACCGAGCTGCCGCCGCTGGTGCGGCGCTTCTTCAGCTTGGTCAGCAGGATGCCCTGGCGGCGCAGGCTGGCACTGACCTGGGCCTCGCCGCCGGCGCGGATCTCGCCGCGCACGATCTTGCCGTTCTTGTCCTTGCCTTCCCATTCGAAGACCAGTTCCTTGATGCCTCTCGCGGCTGCTGCAGTCGCCATGCGTGCTCCGGTGCGGGTGGGTGGGTGGCGCGCTCAGCGCACGGCCCACCGGTCGGGTGTGGGGTGGGGGTGCCGCGGGGGCCAGACCCGCGCAAGTCTTGCCTGCAAACGGGGCCTCACTGGTTGGTCACCGCGATGATCTCTTCGAGCGTGGTCACGCCCTGGCGCACCTTGATCAGGCCCGACTGGCGCAGGTCGCGCACGCCCTCGCGCTTGGCCTGCTCGGCGATGTCCATCGCCGTGCCCTCGGTCAGGATGATGCGCTGGATGGCCTCGGTGATCGGCATCACCTGGTAGACGCCCACGCGGCCCTTGTAGCCGCTGTTGCACGAGCCGCAGCCCACGGCCCGGAACGGTTTCCAGGAGCCGTCGAGGTCTTCGGGTTCATAACCGGCACGCAGCATGGCCTCGCGAGGGTAGTCGGCCGGCGTCTTGCAGTTCTCGCACAGCCGCCTCGCCAGGCGCTGGGCCGTGATCAGGATCACGCTGGAGGCGATGTTGAACGGCGCCACGCCCATGTTCAGTAGCCGCGTCAGCGTGGTGGGGGCGTCGTTGGTGTGCAGCGTGCTCATCACCATGTGGCCGGTCTGCGCGGCCTTGATGGCGATGTCGGCGGTCTCCAGGTCGCGGATCTCGCCGACCATGATGATGTCGGGATCCTGCCGCAGGAAGGACTTCAGCGCCGCCGAGAAGGTGAGCCCCGCGCGGTCGTTGACGTTGACCTGGTTGACGCCCGGCAGGTTGATTTCGGCCGGGTCTTCCACGGTGGAGATGTTCACGCCCGGCTGGTTCAGGATGTTCAGGCAGGTGTAGAGCGACACCGTCTTGCCCGAGCCGGTGGGGCCGGTGACCAGCACCATGCCGTAGGGCCGCACGATGGCGGTCATCAGGCGCTCTTTCTCGATCTTCTCGTAGCCCAGGGCCTCGATGCCCACCTTGGCCGACGAGGGGTCGAGGATCCGGATCACGATCTTCTCGCCGAACAGCGTGGGCAGGGTCGACACCCGGAAATCGATCGCCTTGCTGCCGAACTTCATCTTCATGCGGCCGTCCTGCGGCACGCGCTTCTCAGCGATGTCGAGGCGGCTGATGACCTTGATGCGCGAGGCGAGCTTTTCCTTGATGGCGATCGGCGGCTGCGTGATCTCGCGCAGTTCGCCATCGACGCGGAAGCGCACCCGGTAGTTGTACTCGTAGGGCTCGAAGTGCAGGTCGGAGGCACGCAGGTTGATCGCGTCGATCAGCATCTTCTGCAGGAAGCGCACCACCGGCGCGTCCTCCACCTCGGAGACCACCTCGTTGGTCTCGGGCGCGCTCGCGTCGTCGGTGACGTCGAACTCGAAGTCGTCGGCGGTCAGCGCCTCCAGCGTCTCGGTGGCGGTGGCGCCCTGCGACTCCATCAGCCGCGCGAGCTTGTCGTACTCGACGATCACCCACTCGGGCGCCAGCTGGGTGGCGAACTTGATGCGCTCGACCGCTTCCTGGTCGGTGGGGTCGGCGCCGCCGATGAACAGCCGGTTGCCACGCCGTCCCAGCATCACCAGCTGGTATTGCACCGCCAGCTTGGTGTCGACGATGCCCTTGGGCAGGCGCTCGAAGTCGACCGACGACAGGTCGAGCAGCGGCAGCGCCAGCGCGGTCGACAGCGTGTGGGCCAGGTCGAAGGGCGACACCGCCCCCGAGGCGATCACCGCGCCGATGAAGCTGATCTTGCGGTCCTTGGCCGACTTGGCCAGGTCTTCAGCGGCCTTGCTGCTGAGCTTGCCGGCATGCACCAGCACCCTCGCCACGCCGGAGAGGGAGGACTGCGGTGGTTCGACCAGTGTTTCCAAGGCGGCTTCGACGGAGGCGTATCCCGATGATCACGGCATGATCAC
>JAURXG010000337.1 GCA_030654555.1 Aquabacterium sp. | reverse complement strand
GGGTGGCGCGGCATCGGCCACCACCACGGCCGCCGACGCGGGCGACAGCGCCGGCGTGGCATGCGGCAGCACCAGCGGCGGCGCGCCATCCTTGCGCGGGATCTCGATCGGGATGTTGACGGGGATCGGCCGCGGCTGCGTCTCGAACAGCAGCGGGAAGCCGATCACGCCCACGCCCAGCAGCACGGCCGCGCCGATCAGCCGGCGGCGGGCGCGGGTGCGGGCAGCCGCCACGGCATCGGGCGCCGCGGGCGCGGGCGCCTCGGTGGCGGAATCGGTGTTGCGTTTGAAGTAGGACAGCAGACCCATGCAGGCAAGGGCCGCGGCCGAGTGGAGATGAAAGAGGGATTTGCGGCCGCCGGGGCCGACAACCAGGGCCCTGTCAGCCCAGATGCCGGGCCGCCAGACGGGGCAAGCCGTCCTTCAGCACACCGCCCACGGTGAAGAACGAGCCGAAGACGACGATTCTATCAGCCGGGTCTGCGCTGGCCGCGGCGGCCTGCAGTGCTGCCGCGGGGTTGGCATGGGTGGTGATCGTGATCGGCCGGCCGCCGCTGGCCACCTGCACCAGTTCGGCCAGTTCATCGGCCCGCGCCGCCCGCGGCGTCGGCAGGTCGGTGAGGTGCCAGTGGTCGACCAGCGGCGCCAGGTACGGCAGCAGGTGGGCCAGGTCCTTGTCGCGCATCGCGCCGAACACCGCATGGGTCTGTGGAAAGAAGCCCATCTGGTCGAGGTTGAGCGCCAGCGCCGCCACCGACTGCGGGTTGTGCGCCACGTCCAGCACCAGCGCCGGCTGGCCGGGCACGATCTGGAATCGGCCGGGCAGCTCCACCATCGCCAGGCCGCTGCGCACCGCCTGGGCGTTGATCGGCAGTCGATCGCGCAGCGCCTCGAACACGGCCAGCACACCGGCCGCGTTCAGCAGCTGGTTGGCACCGCGCAGCGCCGGGTAGGCCAGGCCGTTGAAGCGCTGGCTGCGGCCGCGCCAGGCCCATTGCTGCTTGTCGCCTTGCACGTTGAAGTCCACGCCCAGCTGGTGCAGATCGGCACCCAGCTCGTCGGCGCGCGCCTTCAGGCAGGCCGGCGGCTGCGGATCGCTGACCACCACCGGCTTGCCCGGCCGCATGATGCCGGCCTTCTCGCGGCCGATGGCCTCGCGGTCGTTGCCGAGGAACTCGGTGTGGTCGAGCGCGATGCTGGTGATCAGCGCGCAGTCGGCGTCCACCGCGTTGACGGCATCGAGCCGCCCGCCCATGCCCACCTCGAGGATCACCAGGTCGACGTCGGCCTGGGCCAGCGCCCGCATGATCACCAGCGTGGTGTATTCGAACCAGGTCAGCGTGATGCCCTCGCGCGCCGCCTCCACCGCCTGGAAGTGCGGCAGCAGCGACTCGGCGCTGGCCATCTGGCCGTTGATGCGGCAGCGCTCCTCGAAGTGCACCAGGTGCGGCTTGATGTACAGCCCCACGCGGTAACCGGCGGCCAGCGCGATGGCCTCGAGCATGGCGCAGGACGAGCCCTTGCCGTTGGTGCCCGCCACCGCCACCACCGGCACGCTGTAGCGCAGGCCCAGCCGCTCGCACAGCGCGGCCACGCGGTCCAGCGTCATGTCGATGGTCTTGGGATGCAATTGCTCGCAGTGGGCGAGCCATTGGTCCAGCGTGGTGGGCAGGGTCATCTGTACGTTGGAAACGAAGCCGGGCCCGCTTGGGGCCCGGATGGCGGGCGGGCTTGCCCGGCCGGGTCAGGCCACGGCGTCGGCGTTCTGGCGCTGCAGCATCGCCAGCATCGACGCGATCGTGGGGCGCAACTGGCGGCGGTCGACGATCTGGTCGATCGCGCCCTTGGTCAGCAGGAACTCGGCGCGCTGGAAGCCCTCGGGCAGCTTCTCGCGCACGGTGTTCTCGATCACTCGCGGACCGGCGAAGCCCACCAGCGCCTTGGGTTCGGCGATCACCACGTCGCCGACGAAGGCGAAGCTGGCCGACACGCCGCCCATCGTCGGGTCGCAGAGCACGCTGATGTAGGGCAGCTTCGCCTTGGCCAGGCGGCCGAGCGCGGCATTCGTCTTGGCCATCTGGAACAGGCTGAACAGGCCCTCCTGCATGCGCGCGCCGCCGGTGGCGGTGAAGCACACGAAAGGCACCTTCTGCTCGAGCGCGGCATGCACGCCGCGCACGAAGCGCTCGCCGACCACCGAGCCCATCGAGCCGCCCATGAAGTCGAACTCGAAGCAGGCCGCCACCAGCGGCACGCTCATCACCGCGCCGCCGAAGACCACCAGCGCATCGGTCTCGCCGGTGGTCTCGAGCGCGTCTTTCAGGCGCTCGGGGTACTTTCGGCTGTCCTTGAACTTCAGCGGGTCGACCGGCACCACCTCCTGGCCGATCTCCCAGCGGCCTTCGGCGTCGAGGAAGGCGTTCAGCCGCTCCCGCGCGCCGATGCGGTGGTGGTGGCTGCACTTGGGGCAGACGTTGATGTTCTGCGCCAGGTCGGTGTTGTAGAGCACCGTTTCACACGACGGGCACTTCACCCACAGGCCTTCGGGCACCGAACGGCGCTCGGTGGGGTCGGTCTGCTGGATCTTCGGCGGCAGCAGCTTTTCGAACCAACTCATCGGGTGCTCTCCTGACAGTTACAGCGCATCGAGTGCGCCACGGATCTCGGCCATGAAGGCCTTGCCCGCGGCGGCGGCGGTCTCGCGGCCCTCGGCGTGCAGGATCTGCACCAGCCGCGAACCGATCACCACCGCATCCGACACCTTGGACACGGCCTGCGCCGTGACGGCATCACGAATGCCGAAGCCTACCCCAACCGGCACCTTGACATGCGCGCGGATGCGCGGTACGGCCTCAGCCACCGCATCGGTGTCGAGGTGGCCGGCGCCGGTCACGCCCTTGAGCGACACGTAGTAGACATAGCCGGTGGCGATGCGGCCCACCTGCGCCATGCGCTGCGCGGTGCTGGTGGGCGCCAGCAGGAAGATCAGGTCCAGCCCGGCCGCGGCCAGGTCGGCCGAGAACTGCTCGCATTCCTCGGGCGGGTAATCGACGATCAGCAGGCCGTCGACGCCGGCTTGCGCCGCATCGCGGATGAAGGCGCCGGCGCCATGCTTCTGGTCGTAGCGCTCCACCGGGTTGGCGTAGCCCATCAGCACCACGGGCGTGGTGGCGTTGGCCCGGCGGAAACCGCGCACGAAGTCCAGCACCTGCACCATGCCGATGCCACGTGCCAGTGCGCGCTCGGCGGCCTGGGCGATGACCGGGCCGTCGGCCATCGGGTCGGAGAACGGCACGCCCAGCTCGATGATGTCGGCGCCGCCCTCGGCCAGCGCCAGCATGATCTCGACGGTGGCGTCGGGGAATGGATCGCCGGCGGCGATGTAGGGGATCAGCGCCTTGCGGCCCTGGGCCTTCAACGCGGCCAGCGTGGTGGTTATGCGGCTCATCGCGTCACCTCGACCGTCTGCACGCCACCCTTGACCGACTGCCCCTTGCACGACGGCCGGCAATAGAACTCGGCGCCCGACAGGTCGGCCACGGTGCCGATGTCCTTGTCGCCGCGCCCGCTGAGGTTGACCAGCAGGTGCTGGCTCGGCGTCATCGTGGCGGCCAGCTTCATCGCGTAGGCCACCGCGTGGCTGGATTCGAGCGCCGGGATGATGCCCTCGGTGCGGCACAGCCGGTGGAAGGCGCTCAGCGCCTCGGCGTCGGTGATGCCCACGTACTCGGCGCGGCCGATGTCCTTCAGGTACGCATGCTCGGGGCCGACGCCGGGGTAGTCCAGCCCGGCCGAGATCGAATGGGTC
>JAURXG010000328.1 GCA_030654555.1 Aquabacterium sp. | reverse complement strand
CTCATCCAGATCCGCGGCGGCCGCGGCTTTGAGACCGCGAAGTCGATGAAGGCGCGTGGCGAGAAGCCCGTCAACACCGAAGGCGTGCTGCGCGACTCGCGCATCAACCGCATCTTCGAGGGCTCCACCGAGATCATGCACCTGATCATCGCCCGCGAGGCCGTCGATCAGCACCTCGCCGTCGCCGGCGACGCGATCGACCCCAAGGCCGCACTCGTCGACAAGCTCAAGGGTGGCGCTGGCGCCGCGAAGTTCTACGCCGGCTGGTACCCCAAGCTCGCCACGGGCAAGGGCAACGACCCGCGCTCCTACGCGGAATTCGGAGACAACGCCAAGCACCTGCGCTACGCCGAGCGTGCCTCCCGCAAGCTCGCCCGCTCGACCTTCTACGCGATCTCGCGTTACCAGGCCAAGCTGGAGCAGAAGCAGTCCGTCCTGGGCCGCATCGTCGACATCGGCTCGGAGCTCTTCGCGATCTCCGCCGCCGTCGTCTACGCCCAGACGCTGCAGACCGAGCAGCCCGAGCGTGCCGCCGAAGCCCGCGAACTGGCAGACATCTTCGCCCAGCAGGCGCGCTCGCGCGCCGAAGCGCTGTTCGCGTCGCTCTTCGACAACGACGACGACAACAACTACGCGTTCGCCCAGAAGGTGCTCGCCGGCCGCTACGAGTCCTTCGAGGACGTCCTCGATCCGTCCGAAATCGGCGGACTTCCCATGTTCATCGAGAACTCCCAGGCCGTCTAAGCGGCCCTCGCGGCGATCTTTGGCCCGCCCGAGAATCCACTGTACGGCGTACTTGCGGATCCTCGGGCGGGCCAAATCTCATCCACGATGGCTCGCTTAGACGGCCTGGGCAGGCCGTCGTGGATGTGTGATCGGCGCCCGTTTTCCTAAGTACCGGTGGAGAAGTCGCACAGTTCTCGATACTGTGCGTGTCGTGATGCTGTCCCCTTCGCACTCGCGCCTCGTGCGCACGGTTCTCGCCTTCTTTGCTGCGCTCGCGCTGTCGTTCTCGCTCGGCGCAGCGCCGGCCGCGGCCGTGCCCGCGCACGAACCCACCGCGCCGAAGCTGGCGCTGCCGCACGCCTCGCCGTCGATCCGCCGGCTGGCGCGTGAGCTGGGCGTGCCGCTGGCCGAGGTGGCCGGCTCCGGCCCCAAGGGCCGCATCACCCAGGCCGACGTGCAGGGCTTCGTCAAGGGCGTGATGGCCGGCGCGGTGAGCACCGCCGCGCAGACGGCGGCCCAAGCGGCCAAGGCGCCGGCGCCCGCCGCGTCCGGTGGTGGCGGTGCCTTCCCCGGCCTGCTGGCCTGGCCGAAGGTGGACTTCGCCAAGTTCGGCCCCATCGAGCGCAAGGACCTGTCGCGCATCCAGAAGATCAGCGGCGCCAACCTGCACCGCAACTGGGTGCTGATCCCGCATGTCACCAACCACGACGACGCCGACATCACCGAGCTGGAAGCCTTCCGCGTGGCGACCAACAAGGACAACGAGAAGTCGGGCGTCAAGGTCACGATGCTGGCCTTCATGATCAAGGCGGCGGTGGCGGCACTGAAGAAGTTTCCGCAGTTCAACGCCAGCCTCGATGGTGACCAGCTGGTGCTGAAGAACTACTTCCACATCGGCTTCGCCGCCGACACGCCCAACGGGCTGGTGGTGCCGGTGATCAAGGACGCCGACCAGAAGGGCATCTTCCAGATCAGCACCGAGATGGGCGAACTGGCCAAGAAAGCGCGCGACGGCAAGCTGGGCCCGGCCGACATGAGCGGCAGTTGTTTCTCGATCAGCAGCCTGGGCGGCATCGGAGGGCGTTACTTCACGCCGATCATCAAC
>JAURXG010000321.1 GCA_030654555.1 Aquabacterium sp. | reverse complement strand
CGCCCTGGATGGACGACGAGGTGCCCGACGACTTCGGCGCTGCGCCGACGGCCGGGGCTGGCGAGGCGGGCGACGAGCTGCCGCCCGCCGATCTGCCGCGCCCGCGGGCGCCGGCCCGCCCGCCCGTGTCGGCAGAACCGACCGCTTCGGCGGCGCCGGCCCTGGTTCCCGATCTGCCGCCACTGCTGACGACCCCTTTGGGCGACCAATGGGCCGCGGTGATGCGGCCGCTGGCGGCGGCCGGCGGCGTGGTGGCGATGGTGCGCGAGCTGGGCTGGCAGGCCGAGTTGCTGGCGGTCACCCCTGCCGAGGGCGGTGGCCGGCGCTGGCAGCTGCGCGTCGAGCGCGAAAGCCTGCGCAACCCGTCATTGGTGGCCAAGCTGGCAGCCGCGCTGGGCGCCGCACTGGGCGAGCCGGCGCAGCTCGACGTGGTGACCGGGCCGGCGCAGGATTCACTGTCGCGCCGCGACAGCCATGCCCGTGACACCGCGCAGCGCGACGCCGAGCAAGTCATCCACAACGACCCCGTCGTGCGCGAGCTGATGGCACAGTTCCGCACCGCCCGCATCGTGCCGGGCTCGATCAAACCCCTGGCCGCCGATGGCGGCGAACCGAAGGCAAACCCATCATGATGAAGAACCAACTGGCCGGCCTGATGAAGCAGGCGCAGGCGATGCAGGACAACCTGAAGAAGGCGCAGGACGAACTGGCGCTGATGGAGGTGACCGGTGAATCCGGCGCCGGCCTGGTGAAGGTGCAGATGACCTGCAAGCACGACGTCAAGCGCGTCACCATCGACCCCAGCCTGCTGGCCGACGACAAGGACATGCTCGAGGACCTGGTGGCCGCGGCCATCAACGACGCGGTGCGTCGGGTGGAGTCCACCACGCAGGAGAAGATGGGCAAGTTGAGCGCCGGCATGCCGCAGATTCCCGGCATGAAGTTCCCGTTTTGATGGCCCCCCCCCGTAGCGCCTTCGGCGCTCCCGCCCAGGGGGGCGCCGCCAGTGGCCCGGCGAAGCCGGTTCCACGGCGTCTGCGTGGTTCGGCAGGTTGCGGGGTTTTCGGCCTCCCTGGCTGATGGCCGAACGCAGCCTAGAAGCGCTGATCGACGCGCTGCGGCGCCTGCCGGGCGTGGGCGTGAAGTCGGCGCAGCGCATGGCCTTCCACCTGCTGCAGCACGACCGCGAGGGCGCGCAGCGGCTGGCGCAGGCGCTGCAGGCGGCCACGGTGGCGGTGCAGCACTGCGAGCGCTGCCACACCTTCACCGAAGCGCGCATCTGCGGCACCTGCAGCGATGCGCAGCGTGATGCGCGGCAGCTGCTGGTGGTGGAGACGCCGGCCGACCAGGCAGCGGTCGAGCGCAGCGGCAGCTACCGCGGCCTGTACTTCGTGCTGATGGGCCGGCTGAGCCCGCTCGACGGCATCGGCCTGGCCGACATCGGCGTGCACCCGCTGCTGGCGCGCGCCAGCGATGGGCTGGTGCACGAGGTGATCCTGGCCACCGGCTTCTCGGCCGAGGGCGAGGCCACCGCCCATGTGCTGGCGCAGGCGCTGCGTTCGCTGCCCGGGGCCGACGGCGCGCCGCTGGTCGTCACCCGGCTGGCGCGCGGGGTGCCGGTGGGCAGCGAGCTGGAGTATGTCGACCTGTCGACCCTGGCGCATGCCTTGAGCGACCGGCGCTGATCGCGACGCGACCGCCGTTCCGCGCGCGGCGGCGGCATCGCGCGCAGGTCAGTTGTTCGGGCCGCGGCTGCGCGCCGTGGCGGTGGGCTTGCTCAGCTGCTTGGGCGTGGCGGCCACCTTGGCGCTGGGTTTCGAGCTGGCCTTCGCGCCGGACTTGGCGGCCACCCGGGTCACTGCGGAGCGCGCCTTGCCGGACTTGGTGGCCAGCATCACCACCACCGACTGGCCGGGCTTGAAACGCGCCGCCGCATTGGTGTCGTTCCACTGCGCCACCTGGGCGGCGCTGACCCGGTAACGCCGGGCCACGGCCGCCACGCTGTCACCCTTCTTACCGGCCTTGAAGCTCACCCGCCGCAGCGGCGGCAGGTCGGGCGTGAGCGCCAGCATCGCGTTGTCGGCGATGTGTTCGGCCACGTCGTCGGCACGGTGGGCGCCCCGCGGCACCAGCAGCGTCGAGCCGGCCCTCACCAGCATGCCCTTGGGGATGCTGTTGACTTGGCGCAGCTGGTCTTCGGACATGCCCACCAGGCGGGCGGCCTCGGCGGGCTTGACGGTCTTGGGCGCGACCCAGGCCGTCCAGCTGGCGAGCGAGCCGCGGTGCTGGCCCAGTGCGCGCACGAAGCGGTTGGCGTTGTCGTAGGGCAGCAGCACCTGCGGCGTGCCGGCAGCCAGGATCACCGGCTTGTTCATCTGCGGGTTGAGCTGCTGGAACTCGTCGAGCGGCAGGCCGGCCAGGCGCGCCGCCACGTCGAGGTCGATGTCGCGCTCCAGGCCCACCGAGACGAAGTAGGGGTGGTTGCCCAGCGGCGGCAGGGCCAGGCCGAAGGCCTCGGGCCGCAGCACGAGGTTCTTCACCGCCTGCAGCTTGGGCAGGTAGTTGCGCGTCTCGTCGGGCATGCGCAGGCTGTCGTAGTCGGTGGCGCGGCCGGCCTTGCGGTTGCTGGCGATGGCGCGCTGCACGTTGCCCTGGCCCCAGTTGTAGGCCGCCAGCGCCAGCTGCCAGTCGTCGAACATGCCGTGCAGCGTCTGCAGGTAGTCGAGCGCGGCGCGGGTGGAGGCCAGCACGTCGCGCCGGTCGTCGCGGAAGACGTTCTGGCGCAGCGAGAAATCGCGGCCCGTGGCCGGCACGAACTGCCACATGCCCGAGGCCTTGGCGGTGCTCATGGCCTGCGGGTTGAAGGCGCTCTCGATGAAGGGCAGCAGCGCCAGCTCGGTGGGCAGGCCGCGCTTGTTGACCTCTTCGACGATGTGGAAGAGGTAGCGGCCGCCGCGTTCGGTCATGCGCTGCACGTAGTCGGGCTTGCCGGCGTACCACTGCTCCCACTTGCGCACCAGCTCGTTGTCCAGGTCGGGGATGGCGGTGCCCTGGCGCACGCGCATCCACAGATCGACCTGCGCGCTGGGCGCGCCGAGGTCGAGCCGCTCGGTGGGGACCAGCGGGTCGATGGCGATCAGGGTGGAGGCGGCGGCCACCGGCGCGCCGGCCTTCGACGCCGCCGCGGCCACCACGGGGGCGGCCGCAGGCACGGGGGCGGGCACCACCACCGGATCGGCGCTCGCCGGCACGGCCCCGGCCATCGGGGTGGACTCGGGCGCCGTGGTGGCGCAGGCGCCGAGCAGCGCGGCGGTCAGCAGCAGGGCGCCGCGCGACAGCGGCGAGGTCCATCGGTGCGTGAAGCTGGACAAGGCCGGGCGGCCCGCGTGGGGAGGGGTCATCGAAATTGGTTCTTCCATTCGCGCAGGGCGCCCAGCACCGCGGGCCCGCTGCGATCGGCGGCGCCCTGGTCCAGGGCGGCGGTGATCACGTCGGGCGCATCGCAGCGCATGAAGGGGTTGATCGCACGCTCTTGCGCGATGGTGGAGGGCAGGGTGGGCAGGCCCTGCGCACGCAGGGCCCGGCAGGCGGCGGTGTAGTCGGCCAGCGCGGCGTTGGCCGGCTCGACGGCGCCGGCAAAGCGCAGGTTGGACTCGGTGTACTCGTGGGCGCAGCAGACCCGGGTGCTGCCCGGCAGCGCTGCCAGCCGGCCCAGCGAGTGGTGCATCTGCGCCGGCGTGCCTTCGAACAGGCGCCCGCAGCCGCCCGAGAACAGCGTGTCGCCGCAGAACAGGATCGGCGCCTGGCCGTCACCGGACGCCGGCAGAAAGTAGGCGACGTGGCCGGCGGTGTGGCCGGGCACGTCGATGACCTGGAAGGCCAGGCTCAGCGCGTGGGCGCTGGCGCCGTCGGCGAGCGGCTCGAAGGGCGGCGGGATGGCCTCGCGCGCCGGGCCGAACACCGGGCCTTGCAGCCGGGGCCGCAGCGCGGCCAGCCCACCCACGTGATCGGGATGGTGGTGCGTCACTAGAATGGCGGCCAGCGCGAGCCCCCGGGCATCCAGCGCGGCCGCCACGGGCGCCGCGTCACCCGGATCGACGACGATGGCCTGGCGGTCATCGTGGAGCATCCAGATGTAGTTGTCGGAGAAGGCGGGCAGGGCAACGAGGTTCATGACGCGCAATCCATCGATTATAGAGTTGGCCCAGTGGCTGCAGAGCCCACCCGGGCGCTACCTGCTGGCCTGGGAGCAGGCGCAGCTGGACCGCACCGTGACCGACCTGTTCGGCTTCCATGCGCTGCAGCTGGGCCTGCCCGACCTGGAGGGCCTGCGCGCCAACCGCATGCCGCACCGCTGGGTGGCCAGCGACACGCTGCGCGAGCCCGAGGCGCTGCCGCTGCCGGTGGTCGACGAGGCCTTGTCCACGCTGCTGCCGATGGGCGCGGGCAATGCGCTGCACTGCGACTTCGACGCGCTGCCCTTTCCCAGCCAGAGCCTGGACCTGGTGCTGCTGCCGCACACGCTGGAGCTGGCGCGTGATCCGCACGACACGCTGCGCGAGGTGGAGCGCGTGCTGGTGCCCGAAGGCCGGCTGGTGATCGTCGGCTTCAACCCGGCCAGCCTGTGGGGCCTGCGCCAGAGCGCCGGCCACCTGCGCCAGCGGCTGGGCCTGGGCGGCCCGCTGTACTTGCCCAGCGCGGGCGAGTTCATCGGCTACCCGCGGGTGCGCGACTGGCTGCGCCTGCTGGGCTTCGAGGTCGAGCGCGGCCGCTTCGGCTGCTGGCGGCTGCCGCTGCGATCGGACAAGGGGCTGGCGCGCATGGCCTGGCTGGAGACCGCCGGCGCGCGCGGCTGGCCGGTGCTGGGCGCGGTGTACCTGGTCGAGGCCGTCAAGCGGGTGCGCGGCATGCGGCTGGTGGGCCTGGCGCGGCGGCAGAAGGTCGGCACGCGCGCCGCGCCGGCGGTGGTGGCCAATCGCGAGCCGCACGCCTGGCACCGCGTGATGCCCGCGCCCCTGGGCCGTGCCCCGCAACCCCCTTCCCATGAACCCCAGGAGCAGGACTGAATGAGCGACGACAGCGCCACGCGCGTGGTGATCTACACCGATGGGGCCTGCAAAGGCAACCCCGGCCCGGGCGGCTGGGGCGCCTGGCTGCGCTGGGGCGACCACGAGAAAGAGCTGTTCGGCGGCGACCGCGCCACCACCAACAACCGCATGGAGCTGACCGCGGTGATCGAGTCGCTGGCCCTGCTCAAGCGCCGCACGCCGGTGGCGATCTACACCGACAGCTCGTACGTGAAGGACGGCATCACCAGCTGGATCCACAACTGGAAGAAGCGCGGCTGGCGCACCGCCGACAACAAGCCGGTGAAGAACGTCGAGCTGTGGCAGCGGCTGGACGCGCTCGTGGCCTCGC
>JAURXG010000234.1 GCA_030654555.1 Aquabacterium sp. | reverse complement strand
GTGAACCACGCTGTTGCGCAGCAGGTGCTCGATGGCCGGCGTAATGCGGTCGAGCACGCCGCGGTCGTTCTCGATCGAGCCGCCGACGATGTACAGCCGAACCGGCTTGGCCGTCTCCTTGGCCGCCTGCCGCACCACGCGGTACAGCCGCTCGGACAGGCCCTCGAACTCGACCATGCGGGTGCGCAGCAGGTCGTCCTGCATGTCGCGCGTCATGCGCGCCTGGTGCGCCAGCGAATCCTCGGTCGACTGCAGCGTGCGCTGCAGGCCACGCTGCACGGTGGCCACGTCGGCCACCGACTCGGCCATCATGCGCGTCAGCTCCTGGAAGCGGGTGAAGCGGTCCATCTCCAGCGGATCGAACTCCTGCGCCGCGGCGCGGGCGGCCTCCATGCGCGTGTCGATCTGGGTCTCGGCCTGCAGCTCGATGTCGCGCAGCTGCGCGCGCAGGCGCTCGAGGTTGTCGGTCAGGTCGGTCAACGCGCCCTTGAGCTGGCCGACGTCGGACTCGATGCGCGAACGCGCGATGCTCACCTCGCCCGCCTGGTTGACCAGCCGGTCGAGCAGCGGCGTGCGCACCCGCACCGAACCGGCCGCGGCGATGCCGGGCATCAGCGTGGGCAGGGCGGCGTCGCCGGCCGGGGCGGCCTCGACGAAGCGTTGCCAGTCGATCGCCGCAGCCGGCGCGCCCGGCGTCACCACAGGGCGGGCCGGGGCCGCCGGCGGTCGAGCCACCATGTCCGGTGCCGGTGGCACCGCAGTGGGCACGGCGGGTACAGCGGGGGCGGCCGCCACGGCGCTCGGGGTGGCCGCGGTCGGGGCGACTGCGGGGGCGGCGATCGGGGTCGGTGCCGCCGGCCGCTGCAGCCCGTCGAGCCGCGTCTGCAGCGCATCGGCATGGGCCATCAGCGCATCGACTTCGGCACCCCGCACCGCCGCGCCCTGGGCGGCCAGGCGCTCGATGGCCGACTCCAGCCGGTGCGCCAGTTCGCCCAGGCGCATCGCGCCGGCCAACCGGGCGCTGCCCTTGAAGGTGTGCAGGCAGCGCATGCAGGCCGATGCGGCATCGGCATCGGCGGGCTGCCGCGCCCAGTCGCGCAGGCCGGCGTGCAGCTTGGGCAGCAGCTCCTGGGCTTCTTCCTCGAAGATCGGGAACAGTTCCTCGTCGACCGCATCGACCTCGTCGATGTCCTCGTCGAAGGGGCCGGCCACGCTGTCGGCACCGGTGCGCAACGGACGCGGAGGGGCATCGGCCAGCGCCGTGAACGGCAGCAGCGCCGCACGGCCGAGCGCTCCCGCCTCGGGCGCACCGGCTTCGAGCGCGGCGGCCAACGTGGCGTTGAACTCGGGCGGCGGGGCTTCGACCTCAGAGACCGCAACCGCAGCCGCAGCCGCAGCCGCAGCCGCAGCCGCTTCGGCTTCGGCTTCGGCTTCGGCTTCGGCTTCGGCTTCGGCTTCGAGCGGCAACGGCGCAGCGGGCGGCGTGTCGATGCTCACCAGCTCGGTCGGAGCGAAGTCGGCCGGCATGAATTCGGACGTCGCCTCGGCCCAGGCCTCGCGGGCCGCGGGCTCGGGCGCCGCCTGCGCCAGGATCTGCAGGCGGTGCACCAGGTCGGGCTCGGGCGCGTGCAGGAAGCCGGCGGCAAACAGGTGCAGCAGCCGGCGGATCTCGTCGGCAGCCTGGTTGAACAGCGCGGCCTCGCCGCTGCGGCCCTGGCCATGCGCCTGCGAGCGCTCCAGCGCATGCTCGAGCGCACGCGCCAGCTGCGACAGGTCGGCAAACCCCACCGTGCCGGAACTGCCGGCCAGCGAATGCGCCAGCGCCACGGCCGCGTCGCCCACCGGGCGGTGCTGCTCCAGCGTCCATTCGGCCAGCTCGACGCCCAGCCGGCGCGACAGCTCGTCGGCCTCGTTGAGGTAGATGTTGAACAGCGGGATGCTGATGCGCAGCGGACCGATCTGGCGGTAGGCCTCGGCATCGGCCTCGGCATCCCGCGCCGGCTCAGGCTCAGGCTCAGGCTCAGGCTCAGGCTCAGGCTCAGGCTCAGGTTCGGCCGCCGGCTCGGCCTCGGCGATGGGCTCGGGTTCGACGGCTGCGGTGACGGCAGGCGCTGCAGGTTCTTCCGGCAGCGGCTCAGCCGCCAGCGCGTCAAGATCGACCAAGGCCTCGTGGTCGGCCCGCAGCTCGGTGGACGCTTCGGCGGGCAGGTCGGGCAGCGCCGGCGCCGCATCGGCATCGCCCGCCAGGCCGAAGGCCGCGTCGAAGTCCACCGCCAGATCGAGCTCGGTGGCCTCGGGCAGGTCGAACGACAGCATGTCGTCGGCCGCCTCGGCCGGCGACGCGGCCGGTGCGTCGGCTGTCGTCTGGGCCGGCGCCTCGAAGTCCAGGTCCGCGCGCTCGAAGACCTCGGTGCGGGTGCTGTCGTCTTCCAGCGCCGCCAGATCGATCTCGGGCAGCTCGAGCGCAGGCAAGGCCGCCTCGGGCGGGGCGGCCGGGGCGCGCAGGTCGAGATCGCTGGCCAGTGGCAGGTCGGGCACACGCAGACGCAGGTCGAGCGTGGGCGCCTCGGCGGCAGGGGTGGGCAAGTCGTCGAGCTGCAGCTCGACCACGTCCAGTGCCGGCAGCGGCAGGTCGGCCGGCCGGGTGTCGGCCGGCGCGGCGGGCGGTGCGGCGGCCGGTTCGGTCGACAGCACCAGCGACGCATCGCTCGACAGGTCGATCGAGAGTTCGGGCAGCAGGTCGGGCAGGGGCTCGCTCACCGGCTCGCTCACCGGCTCGGCCGGTCCCTCGGTCGCTTGCGCCAGCGACTGGCGGCGGCGCTCGGTGCGCAAGGCATCGGCGGCCTGCACGATGGGATCGGGCGAGAAGCCGCTGGCGTCGCCGGCGGCCAGGGCATTCACCCACTGCTCGAAGCGCCCGCAGGCCTCGAGGCTGAAGCCGCGCAGGTCGGCGTCGGCGCCGCCGGGCTCGGTCAGGCGTGCGTTGTAGAGCTGCTCGCAGGCCCAGGCGGCTTCGCCGAAGGCGCCCAGCCCGACCATGCGCGCACTGCCCTTGAGGGTGTGGAACGCCCGCCGCACGCTGGTCATCGCGCCGGCGTCGTCGTGCCGGGCCTGCAGCTGCGCCAGCGATTCACGCGCGTTCTGCAGCACCTCGCGGGCTTCCTCGAGGAAGATCTCCCGCATCTCGGGGTCGTCTTCCAGGCCGCTGGACACCGCGGCCGGCGCAGGCGCCGGCGCGGCCGGCAGCGGCGGCAGGCTGGCCGCCAGCGTGCTCATCGGCTGGGTGTCGAGCGCGGCCTCGCCCAGACCGGGCAGGCGCTGCGTCACCTCGTCGGTGGCCAGCACGCCGGGCCGGGTGACCTCGTCGTCGGCCTGCACCAGGCGCAGCGTGGGCTCGTGCGCGGTGTCGTCGTCGAGCGACAGCATCGGCAGGCCGTGGTTGCCCATCGGTGCCGCCGCCGACCCCAGCGCATCGGTACCGGACGGTGGCGCGCCGCGGTGCGTGGCCCGCGCCTGCTTGACGATGCGGTCGAACTCCAGCGTGACGGCCAGCGCGTCGGTGTCGGGCTGGCCGGCGGCATCGTCGGCCGAGCGCACATCGAACTCGTCGAAGCCGGTGGGCCGCTCTTCGCGCGCCATCACCGCCGACAGGCTGCCGGCCACGGGATCGAAGCGGAACAGCGACTTGGCCATCTGCGGCTGCACGCTGACCATGTCGATCAGGAAGCTCAGCGCGCCCAGGTTGTCGGCCAGGCGGTCGAAGGTGCCGGTCTCGATCGCGTGCTGCGGGTTGACCTCGGTGTTGGCCAGCGCATCGACGTCGTCGCGCATGCGCAGCACCGCCTGCGAGGCCTGGTCGAGGCCCAGCACCGACAGCACGCCGCGCATCGCCGAGAGCTGCGCCGGCACCGGGATCAGCACGTCGCGCTGCGCCGGATCGCGGAAGTACTGGTCGATGTTCTTCTCGATCTCGGACAGCGAGGCGCGCAGCTCCTGCACCACGCTGCCCATGGTCTGGCGGTCGGACACGCGCCGGTACAGCTCTTCCATCCACAGCTCGAGCGTGCCCGGGTCACGCGCCTGGCGCACCGAGTCGATGCGCTGGGCCAGCCGGTGGATGCGCTGGGCGCCGTCGGGGTGGTCGAAATCACCGTCGTCAATCGAGGCGTCGAGGTACAGCAGCGCGGTGGCCACTTCCATCGCCAGCTCGGCCGGCGGCTCGCCGGCGGCCGCCACGGTGTGCGCCGCAGCCACCTGCAGCGCCCGGCCCAGCACCGCACCGTCGGGGTACAGGCGGGCCAGCGAATCGCTGACCAGCGCGAACTGCTCGGGCAGGCCGGGCAGGCGCGCAGTGTCGCCACCGGCCACCGCCGACCACACTTCCTTGGCCGCGGCCACGCGCTTGCGCGCCTGCGCCACCCAGGCCGGATCGAAGCGGCCCAGCCGGGCCTGCTCGTAATCGACGCGGCTGTCGGCGGCCAGGGCATAACCCCGACGCACGGCGGCCAG
Organism: Aquabacterium sp.; assembly: GCA_030654555.1. GTDB lineage: Bacteria > Pseudomonadota > Gammaproteobacteria > Burkholderiales > Burkholderiaceae_C > Pseudaquabacterium. The sequence continues at coordinate 10,282 of JAURXG010000234.1, read as the reverse complement.
GCGCGGTCCCAGCAGGCGGCCTTCACGCGGCGCGGCCTGGCTGCAGAAGAACAGCAGGTCGTGCGCCAGGCGTTCCGACGGCTCGGCCAGCTCGCCGGCGCGCAGCTGCGCCAGCAACTTGGAGCCCAGCCGCTTGCTGTAGGCGTCGGGTTGCAACAGGCCGTCGGCCTGGGCCTCGAAGAAGCCCGCGGCCAGTTGCCACAGCGTGGCCAGGCGGCTGTGCGGGGCATGCGCCGCGGCGGTGGTGCCGCTGAGCTCGTCGGCCGCGGCCTGCGCGCCCGCGGCCAGGCCGGCGAACGACTCGCTCATGCGCGCCGCCACGCTGGGCGGCGCACCGCGCATCAGCGCCAGCAGGTCGGCTTCGATCTGCCCGGTGGTGTCGGCATCGGGATGGCGCAGCGCCACCGTCGGGTCCAGCGCCAGCTCGCGCCACGACCAGGGCTGCTCCCAAAGGTCGGCCGGGTGCACGCGCGTGGCACCGGCCAGCTCCTGCAGCGCCCGGTACTGCGGAAACAGCGCCAGCGTGGACACCGGCTTGCCCGCCAGGCGCCGGTCGATGAACTCGAGCAGCGCGAACGAGCCGCGCTCGAGCGTGTCGACGGCGGTGGTGGTGATCAGCTTGGGCCGGGCGCTCAATCGCTGCAGCGCGGCCTCGGCCGCCCGCAGCAGCTCGGCCGCCGGGCCGAAGCCCACCAGCTCGAGCACGCCCACGCTCTGGTGCAGCTGGGTGCGGGCCTGGCGCAGCACGCCGGGGTCGACGGTGTCCAGGTCGGACAGCTGCGACTGCTCCTTCAGGTAGCGGCGCAGCGCCTTTGCCGCCAGCTCGAGCGAACGGCGCAACTCGTCGCGCACCCACGACAGCGCGCTCAGGTCGTCGCCGGTCCCCGCGTCGCCCTGCGGCGGTGGTGCCGCGTCATTGATCGCCGCCATGTCCGCTGTCATGTTTGCCGCCGTGTTTGCCGCCGTGTGCGCGCCGTGCCGACCGGTCCGCGGTCAGCTGATCTTGAACCGCGACACCGACTGCCGCAGCTCCTCGGCGGTGCGCGACAGCTCGTGCACCATCTTCGCCGTCGAGCGTGTGCCGTCACCGGTCTGCGCGGTCACCGCGAAGATGTGCTGGATGTTCTCGGCCACCACGTTGGCCGATGCGGCCTCGGCCAGCGCCTGCGACGAGATGGCCTCGATCAGCTCGGCCAGTTGCCGCGTCACGCGGTCGATGTCGCCCAGCGCCGAGCCTGCCGCGTCGGACAGCTTGGCGCCGTCGACCACGCCCTGCGTCGAGCGCGCCATGGCGGCCACCGCGTCCTGGGTGTCGGTCTGGATGGTCTTGACCAGCGCCGAGATCTGCCGCGTGGCATCGCCCGAGCGCTCGGCCAGGCGCTGCACTTCCTCGGCCACCACCGAGAAGCCGCGGCCCGCCTCACCGGCCGACGCGGCCTGGATCGCGGCGTTGAGCGCCAGCACGTTGGTCTGCTCGGTGATGTCGGAGATCAGCTCGGTGATCTCGCCGATCTCCTGCGACGACTCGCCCAGCCGCTTGATGCGCTTGGAGGTCTCCTGGATCTGGTCGCGGATGGCGTTCATGCCGCCGATGGAGTTCTGCACCGCGGTCAGGCCCGACTCGGCGGCCTGCAGCGACTGGCGCGCCACCTGGGCCGACTGCTGCGCCTGCGCCGACACGGTGTTGATGCGCCCGGCCATCTGCAGCACCGACTCGCCGGTCTCGCGGATCTCGCGCAGCTGCTCGTCGGACGCTGCCAGCAGCTCGGTGGAGGTGTCCTCCACCTTCTGCGTGGTGTCGGTCACCCGGTTGGCGGTGCCCTGCACCTGGGCCACCAGCGTGCGCAGCTCCTCGACGGTGTAGTTCACCGAGTCGGCGATGGCGCCGGTGATGTCCTCGGTCACCGTGGCCTGCTGGGTCAGGTCGCCCTCGGCCACCGTCTGCAGCTCGTTCATCAACCGCAGAATGGCCGCCTGGTTGGCGTCGTTGACACGCTTGGCCTCCTGCTCCTGGCGCTCGGCCTCCAGGCGCTGGGCCTCGGCCAGCGCGGCGCGCTGCGCCTGGTCGGTCACGTACAGCTTCAGGAAGCCCCAGCCACCGGCCACGATCAGGCCCAGTGCCAGCAGCATCATCAGGCCATGGCCGATGCGCAGGCCCCCCTGCTCGGCCAGCAGGTCCTGCACGCTCTGCAGGCCCTTGCGCAGCGGCTCGCTGTCGGCCACCACCGCCACCTGGGCGTCACGCGCGCTCACCAGCCCCTGCAGGTTGCCCAGGATCGCGCTGGCCTGGCTGCGGGTCTGCTCGTACTGCGCCAGCAGGGCCTGCAGGCGCTCCTTGGTCTGCGCGTCCTTGGTGGCGGGCAGGCGCAGGTCGGCATTGCCGTTGAGCAAGCCTTCGGCGATCTCGCGGAAGCTGTTCAGGTCCTTGCCGAGCAGGAACACCGCCTCGGCGCTGACGCCCTCCATCGTGAGGAACTCGTTGGCGCTCTTGCCGATGCGCTGGGTCAGCATCACCAGCTGGCCGGATTGCGCCAGCTCGGCCGGCGAGGCGCCCTGCTGCAGCTTCAGCGACGAGATGGTCTCGGCGGTCTCGAGCAACTCACCGGACTGGGTGTTGATGGTGCGCAGCGCCTTGCCCACCTGCACCAACCCGTTCTGCTGGGCCAGCACCGCATTGGCATTCTTCTCGGCGCGGTCGATCAACGGCATCATCGATTCGAGCAGCGGCTGCGCACCGGCCGGCGCGGCACTGACCAGCGGCCCGCCGTCCTTCAGCTGCCGGGTGTTGGCCGCCAGCACGCCGGCGGCCTCCTTGATCTCGGCGAAGGCCGCGGGCGAGCCGCCCAGCGCCTGCGACACCGCCTTGGCCAGGCGTTGCGACTGCATCAGGGCCTGGCCGGTGGCGCCCACCTGGGCGGCATTGCGGCTGGCCGAGGTCAGCGCCAGCACGGTGGCCAGCACCAGCAGCACCAACCCCCCCAGCACCACCCCGCCGAGGATGCGCTGCTGCGCGGCCACTGGCCGGTCGCCGATCAGCGGCAGCACGGTGGCCGCGGACGCGGCCGCCAGCGCGGCACCGCCGGCCGCGGGCAGCAGGCGTGATTCGGAGAAGTCGCTCAGCTGCTCGGAGGGCGGCAGCTCGGAGATGATCGACTGGCCGCTGACGGTGGGCGTCAGGCTGGCATCGACGGTGGCGTCGCCCGGGTCGTCGACGCGTGGGTCGAGTTGTGAATCGATGGCGGTGGAATGGCCGCCTTCGGCCTCGGCCGCGGCCTGCAACTCGTCGAAGTTGGTCGGCACGCGCTCGCGCGGGGCGTCGTCGCCATGCCGGTTGGTTTTCAGTCTGTCCAGCAAGCCCATCACATCCCCTTGTCAATCCGGCACCGGGCGCAACCGCTCCCCGGGCCCTGCATGGTCGTCAACCGGTGATCGCCAGAAACTGCGGCAGCCTGGCCAGCGCCGCCAGGTCGATTTCCTGCCACGCGCGGCCTGCCGCGTCACGCCAGCGCGCCGGCGCAAAGGCCGGGCGCGAATCATTGTCAGCGGATTCCGGCTCGGGCCGCATGTCGACCGCGTGGCGCAGCCCTTCGAGCCGGTCGACCAGCAGCGCCCCGTTGATGCCCAGCGCGGCGTTGAAGGCGACCAGCCGCGCGTGGTCACGCGACGCCGGCGCCGCCTGGGCGCGCAGCCCCAGGAAGCGCGCCAGATCGACCACCGTGAACACGCCGCCGCGCAGATTGACCACACCGGCCAGCCAGGGCTGGGTGTGCGGCACCGGCACCAGGGCGCCGAGGTCGGAGATCTCGCCGGCCTGGCGCAGCGCCAGCAGCAGCCCCTGCCCGCCGCAATCGACCGCCAGCCACGACACGCCCGGCGTCTCGTGGCGCACCTGCTGCATGCGCTCGGCCAGCCGGGTCTGCAGATCCCGCAGGGCTTGCTTGTTGGCCATCGGTTGCGGGGCCGGCGCGTCAGTCGAACTGCTTGATCTTGGCGATCAGCTCGTCCGCCTGCACCGGCTTGACCACGTAGTCCCTGGCGCCCTGGCGCAGGCCCCAGACCCGGTCGGTCTCCTGGTTCTTGCTGGTGCACATGATCACCGGCAGGCCGACATAACGTGGATCGCGGGTGATCGAGCGGGTGAGCTGGAAGCCGTTCTGCCCCGGCATCACCACGTCCATCAGGATCAGGTCGGGCTTGTCCTCGGACAGGCGTTTCATGGCCTCGTCGCCGCTCTCGGCGGTGCGCACCGAGTAGCCGCGCTTGATCAGCAGATCGGACAGGTAGTGCAACTCGGTCTTCGAATCGTCGACCAGCAGGATCTTGTGCACAGGCATCGTTGGGGCTCCGCGAAACTCAGGCTGGCAGGGAGTGGCGGGGCCGCTCAGGCACTCTGCGCCGCCGCACCGAACTGCTGCACCGCGCGCAGCAGCTGCTCCTTGGTGAACGGCTTGGTGAGGTAATCCTCCGAGCCCACCATGCGCCCGCGCGCCTTGTCGAACAGCCCGTCCTTGGACGACAGCATGATCACCGGCACATGCGCAAAACGCGGATTGCGCTTGATGATCGCGCAGGTCTGGTAGCCGTCGAGCCGCGGCATCAGGATGTCGCAGAAGATCAGCTGCGGCACATGGTCGTTGACCTTGGCCAGCGCGTCGAAGCCGTCCTCGGCCAGCACCACCTCATGCCCGCCCTGGCGCAGGAAGATCTCGGCCGAACGGCGTATCGTGTTGCTGTCGTCGATCACCAGCACCTTGGTGGGCGCGGCAAGGGCTGCGGTGGGGACATCGTCCATCTCGGCGGCTCCTCGGCGGGGTGGTTGGCAGTATCGGGTGGGGCCAGCGTGGTGATCGGGCCCGGGCCGCGATCAGACCTGGACCATCTCGAAGTCTTCTTTGCGGGCACCACACTCCGGACAAGTCCAGTTCATGGGGACATCGGCCCAGGCGGTGCCCGCGGCGATGCCATGATCGGGATCGCCCGCGGCCTCGTCGTAAATCCAGCCGCAGATCAGACACATCCAGGTGCGCGATTCAGTCACGTTATCGGGTAGGTCACTACAATGAAGAAGGCATTGTAGCCACGCGATTTCGGCTCGATCGGGCCTATTGGCGGGGCTGAAGCAAGTTATTTCACCTTTGCTTCGGCACGCTGGTGGCGCTGGGTCGGCCACCCGGCCTGGCTGCCCTTCTCCCCTGCATCGGACCTGTTCATGACTTCCAGCCCCACCCCCCACACCGACGCGCCGGCCGACGGCGCCGCCGACGCCCTGCAGGAGGCGTCGGCACCGGCCTGCGTGATGAGTTTCAACGCCGCCGACCCCAGCGGCGCCGGCGGCCTGGCGGGCGACGTGAGCACGCTGGCCGCGATGGGCGCGCATGGCCTGCCCATCACCACCAGCATCCTGCTGCGCGACACCGCCGAGATCTTCGACCACCATGCGATCGACGCCGACGTGGTGGCCGAGCAGGCCCGCACCGTGCTGGAAGACATCACCGTGGCGGGCTGGAAGGTGGGCTTCCTCGGCAGCGCCGAGGCCGTCAGCGCGGTGGCCGAGATCCTGTCGGACTACCCCGACGTGCCGCTGGTCAGCTACCTGCCCAACCTGGGCTGGCTCGACGACGACCAGGCCCAGCCCTACCTGGAGGCCTTCCGCGACCTGATCCTGCCGGCCACCGAGGTGCTGGTGGGCAACCACAAGACGCTGACCGACTTCCTGCTGCCCGACTGGGACAGCGAGCGCCCGGCCTCGGCACGCGAGCTGGCGGTGGCCGCCGGCGAACGCGGCACGCGCTACGTGCTGGTCACCGGCATCATGCTGGCTGCCAAGGCCGGCAAGGCCGGCACCGACCAGTTCATCGACAACGTGCTGGCCTCGCCGCAGGGCGCGCTGACCGGCGAGAAGTTCGAGATGTTCGAGACCTCGTTCGTCGGGGCCGGCGACACGCTGTCGGCCGCGCTGGCCGCGCTGCTGGCCGCCGGCGCCGAACTGCAGGCCGCCGTCGGCGAGGCGCTGGCCTTCATGGACCAGACGCTCGACTCGGGCTTCCGCCCCGGCATGGGCGGCGTGGTGCCCGACCGCTTCTTCTGGGCCAGCCCGCCGCCCGAGGACGGCGACGAAGGCCCGGCCGACGGCGAGCCGGCGCCCGAACCCGAAGTCCCCGAGACCAAGCCCAAGACCGCGCCGCGTCGCATGCACTGAACACCCGCCCATGACCACCAACCAAGCCTTGTTCGAACGCGCCCAGCGTGTGATCCCCGGCGGCGTCAACTCGCCGGTGCGTGCCTTCCGCGCGGTCGGCGGCACGCCGCGCTTCATCGCCCGTGCGCACGGTGCCTACATGTGGGACGCCGAGGGCACCCGCTTCATCGACTACATCGGCTCCTGGGGCCCGATGATCCTGGGCCATGGCCACCCCGCCGTGCTGGAGGCGGTGCAGAAGGCGGCGCTTGACGGCTTCAGCTTCGGCGCGCCCACCGAGCGCGAGGTCGAACTGGCCGAGGAGATCATCAAGCACGTGCCCAGCGTCGAGCAGGTGCGGCTGGTCAGCAGCGGCACCGAGGCCGGCATGAGCGCGATCCGCCTGGCTCGCGGCGCCACCGGGCGCAGCAAGATCGTCAAGTTCGAGGGCTGCTACCACGGCCATGCCGATGCGCTGCTGGTCAAGGCCGGCTCGGGGCTGGCCACCTTCGGCCACCCCACCAGCGCCGGCGTGCCACCCGAGGTGGTGCAGCACACGCTGGTGCTCGAGTACAACAACCTGGCGCAGATCGAAGAGGTGTTCGCCACCCAGGGCCACGAGATCGCCTGCGTGATGATCGAGCCGATCGCCGGCAACATGAACTTCGTGCGCGCGCAGGTGCCGTTCGTCCAACGCATCGGCGAGCTGTGCACACAGCACGGCGCGCTGTTCGTCTTCGACGAGGTGATGACCGGCTTCCGCGTGGCGCTGGGCGGCGCGCAGAGCGTCTACGCGAAGCTGATCCCCGGCTTCAAGCCCGACATCAGCGTGTTCGGCAAGGTCATCGGCGGCGGCATGCCGCTGGCGGCCTTCGGCACCAGCCGCAAGATCATGCAGCACCTCGCGCCGCTGGGCCCGGTCTACCAGGCCGGCACGCTGTCGGGCAACCCGGTGGCCACCGCCTGCGGCCTGGCCACGCTCAAAGAGATCGCCAAGCCCGGCTTCTACGAGGCGCTGGGCGCGAAGACGCAATCGCTGGTGGCCGGCCTCAGCGCCGCCGCCAAGGCGGCCGGCGTGCCCTTCGCCGGCGACAGCGAGGGCGGCATGTTCGGCTTCTTCTTCGCCAGTGAACTGCCGCAGAACTACAACGTGGTGATGGCCACCGACAAGGAGCGCTTCAACCGCTTCTTCCACGGCATGCTCGACCGCGGCGTGTACCTGGCGCCGGCGCTGTACGAGGCCGGCTTCGTCAGCGCGGCGCACAGCGCCGACGACATCGCCGCCACCGTGGCCGCCGCGCGCGAAGCCTTGCGCAGCGCATGATCAAGCCGACCACGGTGCTGGGCCAGCCGGCGATGTGGCTGCGCGCGCCCGATGGCGCCGAGCTGACCGTGCTGCTGCACGGCGGCCAGATCGTCTCGTGGATCCCGGCCGGCGACCAGGAACGGCTGTACCTGTCGCCGCTGGCCCAGGCCGGTGCTGGCCACGCGGTGCGCGGTGGCATCCCGGTGATCTTTCCGCAGTTCAGCCAGCGCGGCCCGCTGCCGCGCCACGGCCTGGCCCGCGACCGTGCCTGGACCTGGATCGAAGGTGCGCAGCGCGGCGACGTGGTGATCGGCGTGCTGCGCCTGACCGACGACGAGGCCACCCGCGCGATCTGGCCGCACCGCTTCGAGGCCGAACTGAGCTTCAGCTTCTCGGGCCTGCAGCTCGACGTGGAGCTGGCCATCACCAACACCGGCGACACGCCGTTCGACTTCACCGCCGCGCTGCACACCTACCTGCTGGTCGACGACGTGCGCCGCGCCCGCCTGGGCGGCCTGTACGGCGTGCGCTATGTCGACCAGATCAGCGGCGCCGAGCAGCACCAGGAGATGGACCCGTTCAGCTTTGCCGGCGAGATCGACCGCATCTACTTCGACGCCAAGGGGCCGCTGTCGCTGGCCACCGCGATGGGCCGCATGGGCATCGGTGCCGAAGGCTTCGACGACGTGGTGGTCTGGAACCCCGGCCCCACCCAGGCCGCGGCGATGCCCGACCTGCCCGACGACGATTGGTTGCGCCTGCTGTGCGTGGAGGCGGCGCAGATCGGTGCACCTGTCACGCTGGCCCCGGGCCAGGACTGGGTGGCGCGACAGGGCTTCGAGGTCTGACCGGCCGCCGGACGCGGCCGGGGCGCGATCAGGCCGGCGACGAGCGCAGCCCGTAGACCTGGCCGTCCAGCCAGACGTACTCGGCACGCAGCACCGCATCGCCCTTCTCATCGGTGAAGGTGAAGCCCAGCACGGCCACGGCGGCGCCGGGCTTGATCTCAGGCATCTTCCAGGCCGACAGGCGGGTGAGCGGCGCCAGCTCGATCAACCAGACTTTGTCGCGCCGCCTGGGCAGGCGCGCAGCCGCCAGCAGCGCCTGGCCGTCTACGCCCGTCGCCTGCGCCGGCAGCGCGCGGCTGGCCAGGTCGGCCGGCAGGCGCGGCTCGGCCGGCAACTCCAGCTTCAGCTCGGCATGCGGATTGCGCCAGGCGACCTGCGTGGCGCGCCCCTCCAGCCAGATCGGACGGGTCTGGTCGAAGCTGCTCCAGCCGTGGTGGGCGCGGGCGGCCCAGGGTGCGGCGAGCGCGGCGGCCAGCATCAGGCGGCGGTGGATCATGGCGGGGCTCCTGGCGATGGATCGGTGCGTCAAACGTAAGCGATGAACCGGCCGCAGGTGAGCACGGCCAGCCAAATCCCCAGCGACAGCGCGGTCTGCAGCCGGGCGGTGGTGTCGAGCTTCTGCAGGCCACCGCGCGCGTGGAACATCGCCGCATTGGTGCCGGCCAGCATCAGCAGCCCCATCTTGATCGTGAAGGCGCGGTTGGCCAGCAGCTCCAGCGGCTGGCTGGCGAACATCAGCAGCCCGCTGCCCGCGGCCAGGCCGAAGCCGCACAGCGCCACCGCCAAGGCAGCGCGTGCCAGCGCCGGCAGCGGCAAGGCCTTGGCGACCCCCAGCACCCGCAGCTCCAGCAGCACCAGGTTGCCCAGCAGCAGCGCGATGCCGACGAGGTGCACCACCTCCAGCGCGGGGTAGGCCCAGGGGTGGCCGGTGATCCAGCTGAACATCGGCGCATTGTGGCGGGCGGTGCCGGCGCAGCGGCCCGCCCTGCGGCGACGACGCCCCGCCGCCTAGAATCCCGCCCCCATGCACATCCACATCCTCGGCATCTGCGGCACCTTCATGGGCGGCATCGCCGCCATCGCCCGCGAGGCCGGCCACCGCGTCACCGGCTGCGACGCCAACGTCTACCCGCCGATGAGCGACCAGCTGCGCGCGCTGGGCATCGAGCTGATCGAGGGCTTCGATCCCGACCAGATGCGCCTGGCGCCCGACCTGTACGTGATCGGCAACGTGGTCACCCGCGGCAATGCGCTGATGGAGGCCATCCTCGACGCCGGCGCGGCCTACACCAGCGGGCCGCAGTGGCTGGCCGAGAACGTGCTGCGCGGCCGGCATGTGCTGGCGGTGGCCGGCACCCATGGCAAGACCACCACCACCTCGATGCTGGCCTGGATGCTCGACCAGGCGGGGCTCAAGCCCGGCTTCCTGGTGGGCGGCGTGCCGCTGAACTTCGGCATCTCGGCGCGGCTGGGTGAAGGTGCCTGCTTCGTCATCGAAGCCGACGAGTACGACACCGCCTTCTTCGACAAGCGCAGCAAGTTCGTGCACTACCGGCCGCGCACCGCGATCCTGAACAACCTCGAGTTCGACCACGCCGACATCTTTGCCGACCTGGCCGCCATCGAGACGCAGTTCCACCACCTGGTGCGCACCGTGCCGCACAGCGGCCGGCTGGTGGTCAACAGCCGAGAGGCCGCGCTCGAACGGGTGCTGGCGCGCGGCTGCTGGAGCGAGCTGCAGCGTTTCGGCGCGCGCAAGGAAGAGCCCGGCGCGCTGCGCGCCCGTGGCGAGCCGCATGCCTTCGACGTGCTGCGCGGCCGGCATGTGCTGGCGGTGGCCGGCACCCATGGCAAGACCACCACCACCTCGATGCTGGCCTGGATCCTGGAAAAGGCCGGGCTGCAGCCGGGCTTTCTGGTCGGTGGCGTGCCGCTGAACTTCCGTCTGTC
>JAURXG010000310.1 GCA_030654555.1 Aquabacterium sp. | reverse complement strand
GCCGGTGGCGCTGTCGTCGGCATGCCAGAAGTGGTTGAAGCCGGCGCCGAACATGTGGGCCAGCGAGGCGAACGAGCCGATGTGCCCGCCCAGGTCGCCGCCGTCCTCGGGGTGGTGGCGGTTGGCCTTGACCACCATCGCCATCGCGTTCCAGCGCATGTAGGCGCGCAGGCGCTCCTCGATCTCGATGTTGCCGGGGCAGCGCTCCTCCTGGTCGACCGGGATGGTGTTGACGTAGGCGGTGTTGGCCGAGAACGGCTGGTCGATGCCGTTCTGGCGCGCTTCGTCGATCAGCCGCTCCAGCAGGAAGTGCGCCCGCTCGGGGCCTTCGGCGTGGATCACCGCATCCAGGGCCTCCAGCCATTCCCGGGTCTCCTGGGCGTCGGTGTCAAACGGGTCGTTGCCGGCGGCGCCAGGCAGGGATTCGGGCAGTGCGGACATCGGTTGTCTCCTCGTTCCGGGGTTTGTCAGGTCTTGGGTCGGTCGAACGGCGCGCAGTTTGGCATAAACCCAAGTCAATTTCAAATAGCGCGAGTTGATTTCATATGGTGACATTCAACGGCGGTGAGCAACTTCGACAGCGCCAAGCTCAGTTCGACGCCAACGCTCGGGATAATCGGCGCCAATGACGTCTCTTTCCCCTCCGCCCGCGCCGGCCAGCCCCGCCACGGGTCAGCGCCGGTTGCTGGGCCGCTGGTGGCGCCGGCAGTCGCCGGCCCGCCAGGATCGTTTTGCCACGCTGGGCCCGCTGGCCTCGGTGCTGCTGTTCCTGGCCGCCATCATTTCGGCCTTCTGGTACCTGCGCAATGAGGAACTGGAGCGGGAGGCCGAAGCCGTCAAGCGCGACACCGAGATCGCCCAGCAGCAGATCCGCCTGCGGCTGATCGAGAACCAGGAGCAGTTGGTGCGCATGGCGCGCGAGTTCGTCACCCGCGAACTCGACGCCAGCGACTTCACGCCACAGGCCAGCGCCTTCGTCAGCGACCGGCCCGAGATCACCCAGTTCGTCTGGCTGGGGGCCGACCGGCAGGTGCGTGGCCGCTACTCGGCACAGGCCGAGCGCGAAGACAGCGCGCCCCAGGGCGCGCAGCCGCCGGCGCTCGCCACCGTGCGCACCGAGACCGAGTGGGCCTTCATCGCCGCCCGCGACCTGCGCCAGCCGATCTACTCGCGCACCTACAAGGACCGCCACGGCGCGATGGTCTTCCAGGTGCACGTGCCGATGCTGCACCGCGGCCAGTTCTCGGGCGCGCTGGTGGCCGACTACTCGATCGACGTGCTGATGCGCCACTTCGTGCCCACCGAGGTGACCCGGCGCCACAACATCGCGGTGATCGACGAGCGCGAGCAGACCATCGCCAGCAGCGTGCTGCCGATGCCCGGCGGCGCGCAGCAGCGCGCGCCCATCCTGCACGACGTGCCGCTGGCGCCGGCCGCCAACGGCCTGGTGCTGCGTGGCAGCGGTTACCGCACCTCGGTGGGCCTGATCGGCAACACGCTGTTCTGGATGGTGGTGGCGCTGTCGGTGCTGACGCTGTGGATGCTGCTGGGCACCTGGCGCCATGTGCGCCGGCGCGCGCAGATCCAGGGCGCGCTGGTGCAGGAGACCAACTTCCGCCGCGCGATGGAGAACTCCATGCTCACCGGCATGCGGGCGATGGACATCGAGGGCCGCGTCACCTACGTCAACCCGGCCTTCTGCGCGATGACCGGCTTCACCGAGCACGAGCTGATCGGCCGCCTGCCGCCCTACCCCTACTGGCCAGCCGACCGCATCGACGAGAACACCCGCCTGCTGCAGCAGGAGCTGCAGGGCCGCAGCCCGGCCGGTGGCATCGAGGTGAAGGTGATGCGCAAGAACGGCACGCTGTTCGACGCGCGCATGTACGTCTCGCCGCTGGTCGATTCACGCGGGCACCAGACCGGCTGGATGACCAGCATGACCAACATCACCGAGGCCAAGCGCATCCGCGACCAGCTCTCGGCCTCGCACGAGCGCTTCACCACCGTGCTCGAAGGCCTGGAGGCGGCGGTGTCGGTGCTGTCGGTGCAGCAGGGTGAACTGCTGTTCGCCAACCGCAGCTACCGGCTGTGGTTCGGCGCCGACGCCGGCGGCCATGCGTTGCTGGCCAGTGGCACCGCACCCAACCTGCCGCTGGACATGACCGGCCACGACGACGAGGACGGCCTGTCCGGCCTGCCCACCCAGGAGCTGACCGGCCTGGGTGCCAACCCGCGCGAGGTGTACGCCGCGTCGCTGGACAAGTGGTTCGACGTGCGCGCGCGCTACCTGCAGTGGACCGATGGCCGGCTGGCGCAGATGCTGATCGCCACCGACGTCACCGCCCGCCGCCGCGCCGAGGAGCTGGCCGAGCAGCAGGCCGAGAAGGCGCAGGTCTCCAGCCGGCTGATCACGATGGGCGAGATGGCCAGTTCGGTGGCGCACGAGCTGAACCAGCCGCTCACCGCGATCACCAACTACTGCAACGGCATGGTCAGCCGGGTGAAGGCCGACACCATCGACCGCGACGCCTTGCTGGCGGCGCTGGGCAAGACCGCGCGCCAGGCCGAGCGGGCCGGCCAGATCATCCACCGCATCCGCGCCTTCGTGAAGAAGAGCGAGCCGCAGCGCCAGCCCTCGCAGGCCAGCAACATCGTCGAAGAGGCGGTCGAGCTGGCCAGCATCGAGCTGCGCCGGCGCAACGTGGCCATCCACCACTACGTGGCGCAGCGCCTGCCCGACATCCACTGCGACCCGATCCTGATCGAGCAGGTGCTGCTGAACCTGCTGAAGAACGGCGCCGAGGCGATCGACAGTGCCAAGATGCCCGCCTCGCGCCGCCACATCGAGCTGCGCGTGATCCCGCGCCACACCCCCGACGAAGGCGGTGTGATCGAGTTCAGCGTCACCGACATGGGCCCCGGCCTGCCCGACGAAGTGATCGCCCGGCTCTACGAGGCCTTCTTCTCGACCAAGGCCGAAGGCATGGGCATCGGACTGTCGCTGTGCCGCTCGATCATCGAGAGCCACCGCGGCCGGATCAAGGCCCAGAACCTCTACAATGGGACGTTGATTACAGGGTGTCGGTTCGCCTTCACCCTGCCGGTCGAAACCACCGCGCGGCACGAGGAGACAACGCTGGCCCATCGCCCCGATGACACAGCGCTCGACGCCGAAGTCCGTCACAACCGCACCCCTGCCGCCTGAAGCCACCCATGAGCCTGATCCCGAAGAAAGGCACGGTCTATGTCGTCGACGATGACGAAGCCGTGCGCGATTCCCTGCAATGGTTGCTCGAAGGCAAGGACTACCGCGTCAAGTGCTTCGATTCGGCCGAGTCCTTCCTCTCCCGCTTCGATCCGCGCGAGGTGGCCTGCCTGATCGCCGACATCCGCATGGACGGCATGAGCGGGCTGGAACTGCAAGACCGCCTGCTCGAGCGCAAGAGCCCGCTGCCGGTGGTGTTCATCACCGGCCATGGCGACGTGCCGATGGCCGTGACCACGATGAAGAAGGGCGCGATGGACTTCATCGAGAAGCCCTTCAAGGAAGACGAACTGATCGGTCTGGTCGAACGCATGCTCGACCAGGCGCGCACCGCCTTCAGCCAGCACCAGGAACAGGCCAGCCGCGACGCGCTGCTGTCGCGCCTGACCACGCGCGAAGCGCAGGTGCTCGAGCGCATCGTCGCCGGCCGCCTGAACAAGCAGATCGCCGACGACCTGGGCATCAGCATCAAGACGGTCGAGGCGCACCGCGCCAACATCATGGAAAAGCTGAACGCCAACACCGTGGCCGATCTGCTGAAGATCGCGCTCGGCGCCAACAGCCCCGCCAAGTCCTGATCGCCACCATTCCCGCCAAGGCCGCTGCCACCCAGCGGCCTTCTTTCTTTGTGGAGACCCGCTCATGCCCGCCCAACTGATCAACGGCACCGCCCTTTCGCAGCAGATCCGCGCCGACGTGGCGGCCCGTGCCGCCGCCCTCACCGCGCGCGGCATCCGGCCCGGCCTGGCCGTCATCCTGGTGGGCGAAGACCCGGCCTCGGCGGTGTACGTGCGCAACAAGGTCAAGGCCTGCGCCGAGGCCGGGCTGCACTCGGTGCTGGAGAAGTACGGCGCCGGCTTCGGCGAGGCCGAGCTGCTGGCGCGCATCCGCGCACTGAACGACGATCCGGCGATCCACGGCATCCTGGTGCAGATGCCGTTGCCCAAGCACATCAACCCGCAGCGCGTGATCGAGACCATCTCCACCGCCAAGGACGTGGACGGCTACTCGGTGCAGAGCGCCGGCGACCTGATGGCCGGGCTGCCGGGCTTCCGCCCCTGCACGCCCTACGGCTGCATGAAGCTGATCGAGTCGACCGGGCAGTCGCTCAAGGGCAAGCATGCGGTGGTGATCGGCCGCAGCAACACCGTGGGCAAGCCGATGGCGCTGCTGCTGCTGGCCGCCAACGCCACCGTCACCATCTGCCACAGCGCCACGCCCGATCTGGGCGTGTTCACGCGCCAGGCCGACGTGGTGGTGGCCGCCGTGGGCCGGCGCAACACGCTCACCGCCGACATGGTCAAGCCCGGCGCCATCGTCATCGACGTGGGCATGAACCGCAACGACGAAGGCAAGCTCTGTGGCGACGTCGACTTCGCCGGCGTCAGCCCCATCGCCGGCTGGATCACCCCGGTGCCCGGCGGCGTGGGCCCGATGACGATCACGATGCTGCTGGTCAACACGCTTGAATCCGCGGAACGCGCCGCCAAGTAAGCAGATCGAACGCTGCTCATCCCAGCCCTTCAAGCCCGCGCCGCGACGACCGAAAGCCCCGACATGACCAATCCGCTGTTGTCCACCGCCGCCCTGCCCGAGTTCGCCGCGATCCGACCCGAGCACCTCACGCCGGCGCTCGACGTGCTGCTGCCCGAGGCCGAGGCCGCGCTGGAGCGCGCCGTCGGCGCCACCGTGGCCGCCGACTACGACGCCCTGTCGGCCGTGCTCGACGTGCCGCTGGAGCGGCTGTCGCACGCCTGGGGCGCCGCCAACCACCTCAACGCGGTGGCCAACACACCCGAACTGCGCGAGGCCTACAACGCCAACCTGGCGCGGGTCACCGAGTTCCACACCCGGCTGGGCGCCGACGAGCGGCTCTATGCCAAGTACAAGGCGGTGGCCAACGCGCCGTCAGCCGCCACGCTGTCACCCGCCCGCACCCAGGCGCTGGCGCATGCGATGCGTGACTTCGTGCTGTCGGGCGCCGAGTTGCAGGGCGAGGCCAAGGCGCGCTTCGCCGCCATTCAAGAGCGCAGCGCCGAGCTGGCCCAGCAGTTCAGCGAGCATGTGCTCGATGCCACCGACGGCTTCACCCTCTACGCCAGCGCCGAACAGATGGCCGGCGTGCCGGCCGATGTCTGCCAGCAGACGCGCGAGGCCGCTGAGGCCGAGGGCCAGAGCGGCCACAAGCTCACGCTGCACATCCCCGTCTACCTGCCGGTGATGCAGTACGCCACCGACCGCGCGCTGCGCGAGCAGCTCTACCGCGCCTACAGCACCCGCGCCAGCGAGTTCGGCCCGGCCGAGCGCGACAACTCGGCGCTGATGCGCGAGTTGCTGCAGCTGCGCGCCGAGGAGGCCGCACTGCTGGGCCAGCCCAGTTATGCCGACCTGTCGCTGGTGCCCAAGATGGCCGAATCACCGGCGCAGGTGATGGCCTTCCTGCGCGACCTGGCGCAGCGGGCGCGCCCGCATGCCGAACGCGACCTGGCCGAGCTGCGCGCCTTTGCCGCCGAGCAGCTGGGCCTGCCCGACCTGCAGGCCTGGGACCAGGCCTACGCGGGCGAGAAGCTCAAGGAGGCGCGCTATGCCTTCAGCGAGCAGGCGGTCAAGCAGTACTTCACCGAGCCCAAGGTGCTGGAAGGCCTGTTCCACATCGTCGAGACGCTGTTCGATGTGCGCATCCGCCCCGACACCGCCGAGGTCTGGCACGACAGCGTGCGCTTCTTCCGCATCGAGCGGCCCGGCACGGGCGATGCGTCGCCGCAGCTGGTGGGCCAGTTCTACCTCGACCTCTACGCCCGCCCCGGCAAGCGGCCAGGCGCCTGGATGAACGAGGTGCGCGGCCGCTGGCAGCGTCCCGACACGCAGGGCCTGCAGACGCCGGTGGCGCACCTGGTGTGCAACTTCTCGTCGCCGGTGGGGGGCAAGCCCGCGCTGCTGACGCACGACGACGTGATCACGCTGTTCCACGAGTTCGGCCATGGCCTGCACCACATGCTGACGCAGGTCGACGAACTGGCGGTGGCCGGCATCTCCGGCGTTGAATGGGACGCGGTGGAGCTGCCCAGCCAGTTCATGGAGAACTTCTGCTGGGAGTGGGCCGTGCTGTCGCGCCTGAGCGCCCATGTCGACAGCGGCGAGCCGCTGCCGCGCGACCTGTTCGACCGCATGGTCGCCGCGCGCAACTTCCAGAGCGGGATGCAGACGCTGCGCCAGATCGAGTTCTCGCTGTTCGACATGCGCCTGCATGCCGAGGCCGACGCCCCTGCGCGGGTGCAGGCGGTGGTCGACGAGGTGCGCGCCGAGGTGGCGGTCAACCCGCCACCCGCGTTCAACCGCTTCCAGCACAGCTTTTCGCACATCTTTGCCGGCGGTTACTCGGCCGGCTACTACAGCTACAAGTGGGCCGAGGTACTCTCGGCCGATGCATTCTCCGCATTCGAGGAACAGGGCGTCTTCAATCCCGAGGTGGGCCTGCGTTTTCGCCAGGAGATCCTGGAGGCCGGTGGCAGCCGCCCCGCGATGGCCAGCTTCAAGGCCTTCCGCGGCCGCGAGCCCAGCATTGACGCGCTGCTGCGCCACCAGGGCATGGCCTGACGCCGGCGCGTCGACGGGTGGCCACCGGTACCGGGTTCTCGGCTAGATCCATGCCCATGCGACCGATCCGCTCGTCCTCGACCCAGGCCGTGCTGCTAGGCCTGCTGCTGGCCGCAGGCGCCAGCCACGCGCAGTACAAGGTGGTGGGCCCCGACGGGCGCATCACCTACACCGACCGGCCGGTGGCCGCGGTGCCCGGCAGCCAGGTGCAAGCCCTGCGCCGCGATGCCGGCCCGGCCAGCAGCGCGCCCCTGCTGCCCATCGAGCTGCGCGAGTCGGTGGCCCGCTTTCCGGTCACGCTGTTCACCAGCAGCGACTGCCCGCCCTGCGACAGCGGCCGCAAGCTGCTGCAGCAGCGTGGCGTGCCCTACGCCGAACGCCTGGTGTCCAGCGACGACGACATCGCCGCGCTGCAACGCCTGAGTGGCGGGCGCACCGTGCCGGCGCTGACCGTCGGCAGCCAGGCCCTGCGCGGCTATCAGGAGTCCGACTGGCAAGGCACGCTCGACCTGGCGGGTTACCCGAAGGCGTCGAAGCTGCCTCGCGGCTGGGCACCGCCACCACCCGCGCCCCTGGTGGCACGTGCGCCCGAACCGGCCGCGCCGGTGGCGCCGCGGGCACCTGTCGAAGCCCCTGCACAAGCGCCCGCGGCTGCCGGCTCCAGCGGCATCCGTTTCTGAGCCTGGCCGGTCCGTCGCCGGCCGCGGACGGCCCGGTGCGCCGCAATCAGGCGGTCGGCGGCCGCTTGTGGGGGTCGCCCGGCGCGGCAAACACCCGCGCCAGGCCCTTCACCGCCCAGCTGCCGCCGCCCACCGCGGCACCCATCAGCCAGAACACGGCGCCCGGCCCCAGCGCGGTGCCCGCCAGCCCGAAGGCCAGCGGCATCACGCTGCTGGAGAAGTTGATCGTCATCGAGCGGAACGCGATCGCCTCGCCGTGGCGGCTGGGTGGCGTCAGGTGGTGCAGCGTGCTCATGATCATCGGCTGCACCGCGCCCAGCGCCAGGCCCAGCAGCGTGGCGCAGCCGGCCATCAGCCAGGGCGTGGCCGCAAACGGGTAGAGGGCGAAGACGCCCGCGGTCATCACCATCGCCGCGCGCAGCACCGTCACCTCCTGCAGCCGGTGCGCCAGCAGCGGCACGACGAAGCGCACCACGGTGATCGCCGCGGTGAAGATGCCCAGCACCAGGCCAATGGTCGACGCGCTGTAGCCGCGCGCATGGCCCAGCACCGGCACCGCGAAGCTGTGCACGTCCCAGCTGGCCGACAGCAGCCAGTTGATGAACAGCAGGCGCTTGAGGCCGGGTGTGGCCAGCAGGTCCCAGCGGCTGGCACCGGGCAGGCGCGGCGCGGCGGCCACGGGCCGCGGCTGCACCGGCACGCGCCGCATCACCGCCACCGCCACCAGCGGCATCGCCAGCAGCAGGCCATAGGCGGCCGCAAAGCCGCCGGCGTCGATCATCAGGCCGGCCGCCACCGGCCCCACCACGTTGGCCAGCGAGAACGCCATGCCCAGCCAGCTGAAGATGCGCAGCCGTTCGGTGCTGTCGCCGCCCAGCTGGCCGGCGGTGCGCAGCACCACGATCACGCCGACGTTGGTGCCCGCGCCCGACGCGGCCGCGCCCACGCACTGCAGCGTGAACTGCGCCCAGCCGCTCAGCCAGCAGGCCGCCAGCGCGCAACTCACGCCCACCAGCGTCAGCACCACCGCCAGCTGCTGCGGCCGGTGGTAGCCGTGGCGGTCGGCCATGCGGCCGGCGGGCAAGGCGATCAGCGCCGGCAGCGCGGCAAACAGCGCCAGCAGCACGCCCACCGACCAGGCGCTGTGCCCTTCCTTGAGCGCCTGCAGCGGCGTGGCCATGCGCTGGCCGGCCATCGCCGCATGCAGCGCGATCTGGCCGACGATCAGCAGCGGCAGCAGCCGGGCGGTGCTCAGCGGCGCCGGGCCAGCATTCATGCGCCGCGCCCGCGCGGGGCGGCCGCATCGGCGTCGGCCGCGGTCTCGTCGGCCTCGTCCGCGCCCTCGGCCAGCAGGCCGGGCAGCAGCTGCTGCACCCGGTGCTCGGGCAAGGATTCCACGGTGCGCAGCTGGCGCGCCATCGCCCGCGTGCGGGTGGCCGCCTGGTCGATGGTGTTGCTGGCCTCGTCGAGCTTCTTCTTGGTCTTGGCCAGCACGTCGCCGAACTTGCCGAACTCGGTCTTGACCGCGCCCAGCACCTCCCAGACCTCGGCGCTGCGCTGCTCGAGCGCCAGCGTGCGAAAGCCCATCTGCAGGCTGGTCAGCGTGGCCAGCAGCGTGGTGGGCCCGGCCAGCGAGACCTTGTGCTCACGCTGCAGCGCCTCCATCAGCCCGGGGCGGCGCAGCGCCTCGGCGTACAGGCTCTCGGTGGGCACGAACAGGATCGCGAAATCGGTGGTGTGCGGCGCGGCGATGTACTTCTCGCGGATGCTGCGCGCTTCCAGCCGCAGCCGGTTCTCGATCGCCTTGCCGGCCGCCTCGACCCCGGGCGCATCGGCGCGCTCCTGGGCGTCGAGCAGGCGCTCGTAGTCCTCGCGCGGAAACTTCGCGTCGATCGGCAGCCACAGCGGCGGGCCGCCCTCCTTGCCGTGGCGGCCCGGCAGGCGGATCGCAAACTCCACCCGTGCGCCGCTGCCCGGCACGGTCTCGACGTTGGCGGCGTACTGCTCGGGCGTGAACACCTGCTCGAGCAGGCCGGCCAGCTGCACCTCGCCGTAGATGCCGCGGCTCTTCACGTTGGTCAGCACGCGGTTGAGCGAGCCCACGTCGCGCGCCAGCGTCTGCATCTCGCCCAGGCCCTTGTGCACCTGCTCCAGCCGCTCGGCCACCTGCTTGAAGCTCTCGCCCAAGCGCTGCTCCAGCGTGGCGTGCAGCTTCTCGTCGACGGTGGCGCGCATCTGCTCGAGCTTGGCCTCGTTGCCCTGCTGCAGCAGCGTGAGCCGGCCTTCCACCACCTGGCGCACCTCGGCCAGGCGGCGCTCGTTGCTCTCGCTCAGCGCCTTGAGCTGCTCGGTGAGCGTGGCGCCCACGCGCTGCAAGGCCTCGTTCGACTGGGTGCCGAAGCGCTGCAGCGCCTCGCTGGACTGCACGCCGAAGCGCTGCAGCGCCTCGGCGGTGCTGTCGGCCTGGCGGCGCAGCGCGCCGTCCTGCGCCTCGCGCGCGGCCAGGCCCTGCGCCACCAGCTGCGCGGTGGCCTGCTGCAGCGATTGCGCCACCAGCTGCTGCATCGTCGCCAGCTGGGTGCGGAAGGTGTCGATCTGCTCGTTCTGGGTGCGCGCGACGTCGCCGTTCTGCGTCAGCAGCGTCTGCTGCACCGTGGCCAGCGTGGTCGACAGCTCCTGCCGGCCGGCGCGTGCGCTGTCCTGCAGTTCGGCGCGCAGCTCACGCGCGGCATGTTCGGCCTGCTCGCGCAGCGACACCGACAGCGCCTGGGCCAGCGCCTGCAGCGGC
Organism: Aquabacterium sp.; assembly: GCA_030654555.1. GTDB lineage: Bacteria > Pseudomonadota > Gammaproteobacteria > Burkholderiales > Burkholderiaceae_C > Pseudaquabacterium. The sequence continues at coordinate 507 of JAURXG010000310.1, read as the reverse complement.
GCCGCGATCGCCTGGCCCACGGCCTGCCGCTGCGCCTCGGCAGCCTCCACCGGATCGATCGCGCGCGGCAGCCGCCACCACTGCAGCAGCACGGCCAGCAGCACCAACCCGTTCAGCACCAGTAGCGCCGGCATCCACCATTCAGTCATGCGGCGGATTGTCTCAGGCGCTGCCGGGCGGGGGCTGTCGTATCAGGCACAACGGGCGTGCGGCCTTGCGGCCGCACGCCCGTCGTTCCGCCGGCCCGCAGGTGCGGTCGACTACGCCTGCGCGACGTTGGCCGCGGTGAACGGCATGCGCCGCACCCGCTTGCCGGTGGCCGCGAACATCGCGTTGCCCACCGCCGGCGCCACCAGCGCGGTGGCCGGCTCGCCGATGCCGCCCGGCTTTTCGCGGCTCTGCACCAGCACGATGTCGATCTGCGGCGCCTCGTTGTTGCGCATGACGCGGAAGCTGTCAAAGTTGAACTGCTGCACCCGACCCTTGTCGACCGTGATCTCGCTCCAC
>JAURXG010000304.1 GCA_030654555.1 Aquabacterium sp. | reverse complement strand
AGCCCTTGAAGCGGTCGACCGCGTAGGTCAGGCCCGACGAGCCTTCGGTCAGGTAGGGCGTGTCGATCTGCGCCAGGTTGCCCAGGCAGACGATCTTGGTGCCCGGCCCGGCACGGGTAATCAGCGTCTTCATCTGCTTGGGCGTCAGGTTCTGCGCCTCATCGATCAGCACGAACTTGTTGAGGAAGGTGCGCCCGCGCATGAAGTTCAGGCTCTTGATCTTGATCTTGCTGCGCACCAGGTCTTGTGTCGCGGCGCGGCCCCATTCACCGGCGCTGCCGTCGCCCTTGGCCAGCACTTCGAGGTTGTCGTCGAGCGCGCCCATCCACGGGCCCATCTTCTCTTCCTCGGTGCCGGGCAGGAAGCCGATGTCCTCGCCCACCGGCACGGTCACGCGGGTGACGATGATCTCGGTGTAGCGGCGGTCGTCCAGCACCTGGCTCAGGCCTGCGGCCAGCGTCATCAGAGTCTTGCCGGTGCCGGCGGTGCCGGTGAGGCTGACGAAGTCGCACTCCGGGTCCATCAGCAGGTTCAGGGCGAAGTTCTGCTCGCGGTTGCGTGCGGTGACGCCCCACACCGAATTCTTGGCGTGGGTGAAGTCCTTCAGCGTCTTCAGCACCGCGGTCTTGCCGGTGATCTCGGTGACGCGCGCGTACAGCGCGGCGGCGCCCGGCTGCTCGAGGTAGACGAACTGGTTGACCATCAGCGCGGGCACCAGCGGCCCGGCGATGCGGTAGAAGGTCTGGCCGCCCTGCTGCCAGCTCTCCATGGTCTTGCCGTGGCGCTCCCAGAAGTCACCGGGCAGCTGCAGCACGCCGGTGTAGAGCAGGTCGCCGTCTTCCAGCACCTTGTCGTTGAAGTAGTCCTCGGCGGCCAGGCCCAGCGCGCGCGCCTTGACGCGCATGTTGATGTCCTTGGACACCAGCACCACTTCGCGGCCGCCGGGCTTGAGGCTTTCGGCCTCGCGCAGGCTCTTGACGACGCCCAGGATCTGGTTGTCGGCCTTGCCCTGCGGCAGGCCGGCGGGCAGCTGCACGTCGAGCAGCATGGTCTGGAAGAACAGCTTGCCCAGCGCATCCTTGTGGCCGGTCTTGGACAGCGGGATGCCTTCGCTCGGGTCGAGGCTGCCGCCGGTGGCCAGCCCGTCCATCTCGCGGCTGACCTGGCGGGCGTTGCGCGCCACCTCGCTCATGCCTTTCTTGTGGCCGTCCAGTTCTTCCAGCGTGATCATCGGCAGGAAGACGTCGTGTTCCTCGAAGCGGAACAGGCTCATCGGGTCGTGCATCAGCACGTTGGTGTCCAGCACGAAGAGCTTGGCATGGCCGTCGTCGCGCGGCTTGCGCGCACGCGCCTTGGGTGCCGCCGCCTCGGCGACCAGCGAGGCCTGCTTGCCCGGCATGCCGGGCGAGGCGGCGCGCGTGGCCGCCGGCAGGGCCGCG
>JAURXG010000303.1 GCA_030654555.1 Aquabacterium sp. | reverse complement strand
CATTGCCGAACACCCGCAGCGCGGCGGTCTCGAGATCGCCCCCATGCTGTGCCTGGAAGGCCAGCGCGTGCTTGCGGAGGAAGTTTTGCTCGATCGCTTCATCGGCACTGGCGGCCTGGACCGCCGCCTCGGCCAGCAGCTTGATCTGCAGCGGCAGCAGGTCGCGGAAGATGCCCGACAGCGTGATCACCACGTCGATGCGCGGGCGGCCCAGCTCGGCCAGCGGCAGAAGCAGCGCGCCGGCCAGCCGGCCATAGCTGTCGAAGCGCGGCTGGGCGCCCATCAGCGCCAGCGCCTGGCCGATCGGCCCGCCCTCGCTCTTCAGGTTGTCGGTGCCCCACAGCACCATCGCGATCGATTCGGGAAAGGCGCCGCTGCCGGCCATGTGCTTGTCCAGCAAGCGCTCGGCCTGGCGCGCGCCGTCCTTCACCGCATAGGCGCTGGGGATGCGGAACGGATCGAAGCCGTGCAGGTTGCGGCCGGTGGGCAGCACCGCCGGCGTGCGCAGCAGGTCGCCACCGGGCGCCGGACGCACGAAGCGGCCGTCCAGCGCCTTCAGGATGCCGTGAATCTCGTGGTCCTGCGCCATCAGCGCGTCGGCCCGGGCCAGCTCGTGCAGCAGCGCGCCGGCCTGCAGGTCGTGGCTGCGGCCGGCATCGCGCAGCACCGATTCGGGCGTGCCGCCGGCCACCAGGGCCTCGATCAGCGCGCGCTCGTCGTGGCTGTCGTGCGAAGCCTCGGCCAGCGACATCAGCAGATCGACCCGGTGCGCGGCGCTGGGCGCGCGGCCCACCACGTGCAGGCCGTAGGGGATCAGCGTGTACTCGAGCGCCAGCACCTCGTCGTTGAGCTGGCCGATGCGCTGCGCAGCGCCGTCGCCCCAGGCCGGCGCGGCGGCGGCCAGGTCGAGCGCGGCGGCCTGGTCCTGGATCATCAGCGCCAGCTCGCCGGCCTCGTCGGCCCCGTCGGTTTCGGGGCCCAGGCCGCGGTAGCGCTCGATCAGCGCCTTCAGGTCGACCAGGCCCTTGTACAGCCCGGCCTGGCCCACCGGCGGCGTGAGGTAGCTCACCAGCGTGGCGGCGGCCCGGCGCTTGGCGATGGTGCCCTCGGACGGGTTGTTGCTGGCGTAGAGGTAGATGTTGGGCAGGTCGCCGATCAGCCGGTCGGGCCAGCAGTTGCCCGACATGCCGGCCTGCTTGCCGGGCATGAACTCGAGCGCGCCGTGGGTGCCGAAGTGCAGCACGGCATGGGCGCCGAAATCCTCGCGCAGCCAGCGGTAGAAGGCCGAGAACGCGTGCGTCGGCGCGAAGCCGCGCTCGAACAGCAGGCGCATCGGGTCGCCCTCGTAGCCGAAGCCGGGCTGGATGCCGACGAACACGTTGCCGAACTGCCGACCCAGCACGAAGATGGAGCGGCCGTCACTCTGCTGCTTGCCGGGCGCCGGGCCCCACTGGGCCTCGATGGCGGCCAGGTGCTTCTCGCGCCGCACATGGTCGTCGGTGGCGATGCGGGCATGCACGTTGGCCAGCGCGCCGTGGGTTGCCGCGTTGCCGGTGATCAGCGATTCACGCAGCTCGTCGACGGAGCTGGGCAGCTCGACCGTGTAGCCCTCGGCCTGCATCGCCAGCAGGGTGTTGTAGAGCGACTCGAACACCGACAGGTGCGCGGCGGTGCCGGTGGCGCCGGCGTTGGGCGGGAAGTTGAAGATCACCGCCGCCACCTTGCGCTGCGCACGCTGCGAGCGGCGCAGGTCGACCAGCTTGCCGACACGCGCGGCCAGGGCGTCGGCGCGCTCGATGCAGCTGTGCATGTCGCTGGCGCCGGCGGTGTTGGTGAAGCGGCAGGCGTGGTCGCAGCCGCTGCAGGCGATCTCGCTGGAGCCGCGGCCGCCGAACACCATCGAGCCGGTGGCGCCGTCCAGCTCGGGGATCGCCACCATGATGGTGGATTCGACCGGCAGCAGGCCTCGCTCGCTGCCACCCCATTGGTCGAGCCGCTGGAACTCGACCGGGTAGACCGCGAGGTAGGGCACGTCCAGCGCGGCCAGCACGTCCTCGGCCGCCTTGGCGTCGTTGTAGGCCGGACCGCCCACCAGCGAGAAGCCGGTCAGCGAGACCACCGCATCGACCACCGGCCGGTCGTTCTTCATGAAGAAGGCGGCGATCGCCGGGCGCGCGTCCAGCCCCGAGGCGAAGGCCGGGATCACGCGCAGGCCACGCGCCTCCATCGCGGTGATCACACCGTCGTAGTGGGCGGCGTTGCCGGCCAGCAGGTAGCTGCGCAGCAGCAGCAGGCCCACGGTGCCGCGGCTGCCGCCGCCGGTCAGGGCCTCGGCCTGCTCGGCCAGCCGGCCCGACGGGCCGGACAGGCGCGGGTGGTAGACGCCCAGCTCGGGGTAGGCCACCGGCGCCTTGGCATGGGCCAGCGCGCGCAGCGGCTTGCGGCTGCCGTCGGCGTAGCGCTCGACCAGGTTCATCACCAGGCTGGCGATGTTGTCGTCCGAGCCCGACAGCCAGTACTGCAGCGTCAGGAAGTAGGCCCGCACGTCCTGCGCGGTGCCGGGGATGAAGCGCAGGAACTGCGGGATGCGGCGCAGCATCTTCATCTGCTGCGCGCCGGCACTGGCCGAAGCCCCCGCCTTGGGCTTGCCGGCGTTGCCACGCAGCCGCTTGAGCAGCGCCATCGGGCCGCTGGTCTTGCCGTCCATGCTGAAGCGGCCCATGCGGGTGAGCTTGGTCACCTCGGCCGCGCTCATGATGCAGACCATCGCGTCGCAGTGGTCGCGCCGCGCCTGCAGCGCGGCCAGCAGCGGCAGGAAGTGGTCTTCCATGAACAGCATCGTGGCCACCACGATGTCGGCGCGGGCGATGTCGTCCAGGCACTGGGCCAGCGCCTCGTCGTCGCCCACCCAGTGGTCGGCGGCATGCACCGCCAGCACCAGGCCGGGCAGGCTGGCCGCCAGCGTGCGGCGGGCCCGCTCGGCGGCACTGGCCAGGTGCGAGTCCATCGTCACGATCGTGACGCGGATCGGCAGGGCCGCCACCGCGGCCTCAGCGGCTGAAGTGCGCTTTGGCGTCATAGAGGGTCTCGACGGTGATGGTGGCCAGGCCACGTTCCTGCGCAAAGCGCTCGGTGTTGCGGCGGGCCTTGCCACGCACGAAGAACGGGATCTTCTTGAGCTCCAGCTCGGCCTCGCTGGCCCAGCTGCTGGCCGGCGGCAGGCCGGCCGCTGCGCCGGGCGCACCCCCGTTGGCCGGCGCGGCGCTGGCGGTGACGGTGCTCAGCACCGCGACCGGCTCGGGCCAGGCCGCTGCCGGGGC
>JAURXG010000279.1 GCA_030654555.1 Aquabacterium sp. | reverse complement strand
CAGCCCCCTGCGCAAGATCATCATCACCGTCGTGCCGACGACGATGGTGCCCAGCATGTCGCGCCGCCACCAGAACCAGGCGGTGGCCGCGGCCGCACCGAACAGCCGCGCATCGGCCCAGGTGGCGATGAACCGGCCATGGCTCATCACCAGATCCGGCGCGATCACCGCCACCAGCGCGCCGATGGGGGCGTAGCGCAGGCCTTCGCGCAACCAGCCGGGCACGGGCAGCTCACGCTCAGGCAGCACGAAGAAGCCGCGGGTCAGCAGCGTGATCGCCACCAGGCCGGCGATGGTGATGACCGCTTCCCAGCCCGTCATGGCGACGCCTTCGCCAGGGCCGGCCGGGTGTGGTCGATCACCGTGCCCACCACCACCGCGGCGGCGATGGCCACCAGCATGTTCAGCTTCAGCGGCAGCGCATAGGCCACCACCGCGGCGCCGCCGGCGACCAGCGCGGGCAGCCAGGTGGCGCGGTCGGACAGCAGCGAGCAGGTCATCGCCAGCAGCGCCACCGTGCCGGCAAAGCCCAGGCCCCACTCGCTGGGCACGCGGTGGCCCAGCGCGATGCCGATCAGCGACATCACATGCCACGAGCCGGCGTTGACGAGTACCCCGCCCCAGAAGTACGGGATCTGCTCGGGCGCGGGCCGGGGCTCGGGAAAGCGCCGCATGAACAGCACGTAGTTCAGGTCGGCGTTGAAGAAGCTCATCAGCGCGCGGCGCTTGAGCGGCAGGTGCGCCAGGTAGGGCCGCCACTGCACGCTGAAGATCACGAAGCGCAGGTTCAGGCACAGCGCGGTGGCCCACACCACCCAGATCGGCGCGCCGCTGGCCATCAGCGGGGCCACCGCCAGCTGCGCCGTGCCGGCGAACACGGTCAGCGACATCAGCACCGCCACCCACACCGCCAGCCCGCCCTTGACCATGGCCATGCCGGTGACCAGCCCCCAGGCGCCGATGCCCAGCGCCACGCCGACCATGTCGCGGGCGCCGCGGGCGAATTCAGGGTGCCGCACGAGGGCGCGCAGGCGGGGTTGCCATCGTTGCATCGCGGGATTGTCCGATGCGCCGGCGCGGCGGCGCTGCAGGCGGGCTGTGCGCGGCTGCCCGGGCCGGTGGTTCAGCGTGGATTGGCCAGCGCGCGCAGGTCGTCTTCCCAGCCCTGCAGCTTGTCGATCGCGTGCTGGCGCTGCGCGGTCGTGGTGCCGTTGTGCACCTGGGCCATCAGCGCGCAGTTGGCCTGCGACACGCGCCGGGCCTGGGTGCGATAGGCCGCGCGTGGCGACTGGCTGGTCTCGGCGGCCAGCCGGCGCAGGCCGGCCTGCACGGTGGCGGCAGGGGCGCGCTCGGCGTGCCACTGGCGCAGGCTGCGCACGATCTCGGCGTTGCGCAACTGCAGCTCGGCCAGCCACAACTCGGCCTGGAACGGCGAGGCCGATTGCGCCTCGGCCAGCGCCTGGCGCTGGGCCTCGGTCAGCGTGCCGTACAGCGTCTCGGCCCGGTCCAGCGCCCGCTGGAAGGCCGCCTTCTGGCGCTCGTCCGGGCTGGCCTGCTGGTGCTCGGCCACGCGCTCGGCGTGCCGGGTGGCCTGGCGCTTCTCGAGGTGATCGATTTGCGCCACCGTCATCGTGCGCACCTGCGTGGCCAGCGCCGGCACGGCCTGGTCGAAGGCGCGCTGCAGGCGTTGCTGCCAGGCCTCGATCTCGGCGCAGACCTGCGCGGCGGTGACAGGCTTCACGGCCAAGGCCCGCACGGCAGCCAGGGCCTGCGCATAGTCGGCCAACTGGGTGGCACGATGCCAGGTGAACCAGTCGGTCAGCGCGCTCTTGACGCGGGGCGCCTGCTCGTCACTGAAGTCGGCGTACCCGTCCAGCCACCAGTAGGCCAGCGTCGGTCCCTGGTTGTAGCTCAGGCGCAGCGCGCTGCATCCCACGATCCACGGCAACAGCATCACGATAATCCAGCGTCTCCACCGCATCGAAACAGGCAACTTCATGGCTTTGGACATCGTCATCATGGCAGCGGGCAAGGGCACCCGCATGAAATCGCGCCACCCCAAGGTGCTTCACCAGCTGGCGGGGCGATCGCTGCTGGGCCATGTGCTGGGCACCACCGCGCAACTGGGCGAGCACCACTGCTGGGTGATCACCGGCCACGGTGCCGATGCCGTGGAGTCTGCCATCGCCGGCACCGGCGCGGTGTCGGTGCGCCAGATGCCCCAGCTGGGCACCGGCCATGCCATCCAGCAGGTGGTGCCGCACCTGGCCGACCAGGGCACCACGCTGATCCTCAACGGCGACGTGCCGCTGATCGAAGCCGCCACCGCGCGCGCGCTGGCCCAGGCCTGCGGCGGCGAGCGCCTGGCGCTGCTGACCATCGTGCTCGACGACGCCACCGGCTACGGCCGCATCCTGCGCTCGGGCGACGCCATGGGCGGGCGCGTGCTGGGCATCGTCGAGCACAAGGACGCCAACCCGCGCCAGCGCGAGATCCGCGAGGTCTACACCGGCATGATGGCCGCGCCCACCGCGGCGCTCAAGCGCTGGGTGGCGGCGCTGAAGAACGACAACGCGCAGGGCGAGTTCTACCTGACCGACATCGTCGCCATGGCCGTGGAAGAGGGCGTGCCGGTGGTGGCCACCCACGCCACCGACGACACCGAGGTGCTGGGCGTCAACAGCCCGCTGCAGCTGGCCGACCTGGAGCGCCGCTTCCAGCGCCGCCAGGCCGACACCCTGCTGGAGGCCGGCGTGCGGCTGGCCGACCCGGCGCGCTTCGACCTGCGTGGCACGCTGGCCGCCGGGCAGGACGTCGAGATCGACGTCGGCTGCGTCTTCGAGGGCACGGTGACGCTGGGCGACGAGGTGCGCATCGGCGCGCACTGCGTGATCCGCGACGCGGTGATCGGCGCCGGCGCGGTGATCCACCCGTTCACCCACATCGAGGGCGCCACCGTGGGCGCCGGCGCGCTGGTCGGGCCCTATGCCCGCCTGCGGCCCGGCGCGGTGCTGGGCGAGCAGGTGCACATCGGCAACTTCGTCGAGGTCAAGAACTCCACGCTGGCCAAGGGCGCCAAGGCCAATCACCTGGCCTACCTGGGCGACGCCACGGTGGGCGAGCGCGTCAACTACGGCGCGGGCAGCATCACCGCCAACTACGACGGCGCCAACAAGCACCGCACGGTGATCGGCGACGACGTGCACATCGGCAGCAACTGCGTGCTGATCGCGCCGGTCACCATCGGCGCGGGCGGCACGGTGGGCGGCGGCAGCACCATCAGCAAGGACACGCCGCCCGGCCAGCTGTCGGTGGCGCGCGGCAGGCAGGTGTCCATCGTCGGCTGGACCCGCCCGGTCAAGGCCAAGAAGGGCTGACGCCGGCGCGGCGCCCGCGGGCCGGCGGGCTCAGTGCGGGCCGCTGGCCAGCCAGGCGCTGGCCTCGGCGGCGGTCATTGGCGGCTCGTACCAGCCGCCTTGCAGCAGGCGGCAGCCGGCCTGGCGCAAGCCCTCGGCCTGCGCGCCGGTGGCCACGCCCGTCGCGCACACCGGCAGGCCCAGGCCGTCGGCCAGCGTGGTGATGCCGCGCAGCACCGCCCCGGTGGCCGCATCCTGCGGCAGCGCACCCACCAGCGACGGGCCCACCAGCAGGCCGGCCAGCGGCAGGTGGCGCAGATCGGCCAGCGCGGCGCCGCCGTGGCCGAAGTCGTCCAGCCACAGCGGCGTGCCCAGCTGCGCCAGCTGGTCGAAGGTGCGGCGCACCAGCGCCCGGTCGCCGGCCAGCAGGGCCTCGGGCAGTTCGAGCGTCAGCGGCGGCTCGGCCATCGGTTGCTGCGCCAGCGCACGGCCGACCGCGGCGGCCAGGCCCTCGGCCTGCGGCACCAGGCCGCTCAGGTTCAGCGCCAGCGGGACTGCCACGCCCAGCGCCTGCCAGCGTGTGGCCAGCCGCAGCGCCTCCTGCAGCGCCCACTCCAGCAGGGTATGCAGCATGCGGCGGCGCCCGCCGCCGGTGAAATCGGCCGGCGCCAGCCAGCCGCGCTCGGGGTGGCGCCAGCGCAGCACCGCCTGCAGCCCGCCCAGCCGGCCCTGCAAGCCCGCATCGGCCTCGGCCAGCGCCAGCCGGGGTTGCAGCAGCAGGTGGAACTCGCCCTGCGCCAGGCCCTCTGCCACGCGGGCGTCCAGTCGCTGGCCATTCTCGAGGGCGGCGGCCATCGCCGGTTCGAACATCGCCACCACCGCCCGGCCGGCGGCCTTGCCGGCGTACATCGCGGCGTCGGCATGGCGCAGCAGCACGTCGGCGCTGTGGCCGTCGTCGGGGTACAGCGCCACGCCGATGGTGGGCGTCACGCTCAGCTGCTGGCCGCCCCAGGCCACCGGCTCGGCCATCGCCGCCAGCAGCCGCAGGCCGGCCTCCTGCGCCTCGGCGCGACTGGCCACCTCGGGCATCAGGATCACGAACTCGTCGCCGCCGAAGCGGCCCGCCACCGCGCCGTCGCGCAGTCGGCCCAGCAGGCGTTCGGCC
>JAURXG010000271.1 GCA_030654555.1 Aquabacterium sp. | reverse complement strand
ACCAGTTCAACCGCATGTTCCCGGTGGTCGGGCCGCGGCCCGCGCCCACGCCGGCGCAACGCTGATGGGTCGCCGATCCCCATGCACTTCTCCCGTCGACCCGGCTTCGGCATCACCCCGATGGTCGGCGTCCCTGCCTCTGCAACACCTTCAAGACCCCTCGTAGGAGACCTCCCCATGAAGCGCACCCTCATCCAGCTGGCCGCCGTGTCGCTGCTGTGCACCAGCGGCCTGGCCGATGCCCAGACCGAGCTCAAGTTCGCCTCGTCGGCGCCGCCCACCTCGCCCTGGGCCAAGCAGATCGAACGCACCGTGGCCGATGTGGCGGCCGCCACCCAGGGCGCCGTCAAGATCACGCCGTTCTACGCCTCGCAGCTGGGCAGCGAGAACGATGCCATCGCGCAGATCTCGCGCGGGCGCATCGACATGGGCTCGTTCACCACCAACTCGGTGGCGCTGCAGGTGCCCGAGCTGGCGCTGATCCAGCTGCCCTTCTTCTTCTCGAGCCAGCCGCAGCGTGACTGCGTGCTCGACAACCACCTGCAGAAGTACGCCACCGAGGCGCTGGCCAAGAAGAACCTGGTGTTCCTGAACTGGGGCGAGGTGGGCTCGGTGCACCTGCCGGGCAAGAAGGCCTACGCCACGCCGGCCGACGTCAAGGGCATCAAGGTCGGCGTGGTGGCCAACAAGATGACGGCCGACTTCTGGCGCGCCATGGGCGCCAACCCTATCCCCACGACCGTGGCCGAGGCCACGTCGTCGTCGCAGACCGGGCTGATCGACACCTACCCGACGCCTTTCGCCTTCTACGTGCCGTCGGGCCTGAACAAGGTGCTGCCGGTGGTCACCAAGCTGCCGATCTGGGAAGCCTCGGGCATCACGCTGATGAACAAGGGCGCCCACGACAAGCTGCCCGCCGACGTGAAGGCCGCGTTCGACGCGGGCGTGCGCAAGGTGCCGGTCGGCACGCTGCGTGCCGAGATCCGCGGCGTGGACACCGCGCTGACCAACGTGCACAAGCAGGCCGGTGGCACCGTGGTCGAGACCACCGCCGAACAGCGCGCCGAATGGAGCAAGGGCCTGGCGCCGGTGTGGACCGCCATCGCCAAGGACGTGGGCGCCGATGGCGAGCGGTTCCTGGCCCTGATGGAGACCGGCAAGAAGGCCTGCGAAGGTGCCAAGTAGGCAGGCCCGGCCAGCGGCCAGCGCCAGACCTGCAGCAGCGAGTGGCCCGGTCTTCGGGCACGCCAGGATGACACCATGACCTCAAGCACCACGGCGGGCCCGGCGCCCGCCCATCCCCCCGCGCCGCCCGCGTTGGTCAGCCTGCTCGCCGGCTGGCACCGCGTCGAATGCTGGATCGCCGTGCTGGCCTTCACCTTCATCGCCGCGGTGCTGGTGATCGACGTGCTGGGCCGCGAGGCCTACGGCCCGTTGATGACGATGCTGGGCGTCCAGGTGGGGGCCACCGGCCTGTTCGGCTCGCAGAAGCTGGCGGTGTTTGCGCTGGTCATCGGCTCGTTCGCCGGCATCGGCATCGCCACCGCCACCGGCGTGCACCTGGTGCCGCGCATCGGCTTCAAGTGGTTGCCGGCCGCGTGGTCGCCGCAGGTCGACCGCCTGGCCGATGTGTTCACCGGCCTGTTCCTGCTGGGGGTCACCTGGTATGGCGTGGTCTTCGTGCTGGCGTCCAGGCAATCGGGCGTGCTGGCGTCGGTGATCAACCTCTCGGCCTGGCCGATTCAGATGGCGATCCCGCTGGGCTTCGCCTCGGCGGCGCTGCGCTACTTCGCCTTTGCCGCCTGGCCCGCGTTGCGGCCGGTGCCGCCGGAGTTCCAGGAATGAGCGGCGCACGGCCGCTCCGAAGCCGCTCGCGCCCCCTTGGGGGGCCGGCGCGCAGCGCCAAGGGGGCCAGATCATGACCGGCGCGCTCATCTTGCTGGCGATGCTGGCGGTGCTGCTGGCGCTGCGCCAGCCGCTGCTCGTCATCCTGCTGGCCGCCGCGGCGGTGGTGCACATCGTCTGGGGCAAGGGCCAGCTCGACTACATCCTGGAGGACATGTGGATCTCGCTCGACAAGGAGCTGATCCTGTCGATCCCGATGTTCATCCTCTGCGGCGGCGTGATGACCAAGGGCTCGACGGCCCGGCGCCTGATCGGCATCGCGGCTTCGTTGACCGAGCACCTGCCCGGCGGCCTGGCGGTGGCCTGCGTGCTCAGCTGCGGCGTGTTCGCGGCGATCTCGGGCTCGTCCATCGTCACCATGCTGGCCATCGGCACGGTGATGCTGCCGGCCATGATCAACAGCGGCTACAGCAGCCGCTTCTCGCTGGGCGTGGTGATGGCCGGCGGCACGCTGGGCATCATCATCCCGCCGTCGATCCCGCTGATCCTCTATGGCCTGGTCACCGAGACCTCGATCACCGAGCTGTTCATCGCCGGCGTCGGGCCGGGCCTGCTGCTGCTGCTGGCGTTTGCGCTGTACGCGATGTGGGTGAACCGCGCGCTGCCGCGCAAGGCCTTCGACCTGGCGCGTGTGGGCACCGCGCTGCGCGAAGGCATCTGGGCGCTGCTGATGCCGGTGATCCTGCTGGGCGGCATCTACACCGGCTACTTCTCGGCGATCGAGGCGGCCGCGGTGTCTCTGGTCTATGCGCTGGTGGTCGAGACCTTCATCCACCGCGAGTTCAAGCTCAAGGACTTCTACGATGTGGTGCTCGATGCGTCCAAGCTGGGGGGCACGCTGTTCCCGCTGCTGGCGGTGGCGCTGAGCCTGAACCTGGTGCTCACCGAGCACCAGGTGCCCGGCATGATGGTCGAGATGATGAAGGGTTTCACCACCAGCCCGCTGGCCTTCATGCTGGTGGTCAACATCCTGCTGCTGATCGTGGGCTGCCTGATGACCAGCGGCGAGGCCATCCTGATCCTCGGCCCGCTGCTGGCGCCGCTGGCCGTGGCCTACGGCTACGACAAGGTGCTGTTCGGCATCATCATGATCGTCAACCTCGAGATCGGCTTCCTCACCCCGCCGGTGGGGTTGAACCTGCTGGTGGCCATGTCGACCTTCAAGCGCAAGTTCGGCGAGCTGGTGATTGCCGCCGTGCCCTTCATCGTGCTGATGCTCGGCTGCCTGGCCATCATCGCCTGGCAGCCCTGGATCGCGATGACCCTGGTGGGCCGCTGAAGCCGCCCTTTCCACGAGAGAGAGAACCCCGTCCATGGCCAACACCCAGCCGCTCAAGCTGATCAACATCGCGCGCCGCTACAAGCACATCCGGCCGGTGCCGCGCATGCCCAACTTCGCGGCCTGGATCGAGGGCGTCGACCTGACCCGACCGTTGAGCGACGCGGTGCAGGCCGAACTGCGCCAGGCGCTGTTCGACTTCGAGGTGATCTTCTTCCGGCCGCAGACCATCACGCCGGCGCAGCATGTGGCGCTGGCCCGGGTGTTCGGGCCGCCTTCGGCTGGCTCGTACTTCGAGCGCAAGCCCGGTGCCCCCGAGCTGGAGATGATCGTCAGCGACCGCGAGCACCCGCCGTCCATCGACAACTGGCACACCGACATCAGCTGGAAGCCCCACCCGCCGCTGGGCACCGCGATCCAGATCACCGTGACCCCGCCGGCCGGCGGCAACACCTGCTGGAGCAGCACCAGCAAGGCCTACGACTGGCTGTCGCCGGGCATGCAGAAGTACCTGGAGAGCCTGAACGCGGTGCACAGCTGGGAGGTCTCGGGCTTTCGCGAGGCACTGGGCCAGCGCGGTGACGACGCGCTGATCGCCGCCATCAAGGCCTTCAAGCCGGTGGTGCACCCGGTGGTGCGCAAGAACCCTGATTCAGGGCGCAAGTGCCTGTTCGTCAACGCCGACTTCACCCGCAACATCCAGGGTGTCGACCGCCACGAGGCGCGCGGCATGCTGAACTTCCTGCTCGAGTGGCTGAAGAAGCCCGAGTTCATGGTGCACCACCAGTGGGAGGCCGGCGGCATCGCGGTGTGGGACAACCGCAGCACCCAGCACTACGCCGTGGCCGACTACTGGCCGCACCACCGCGTCAATCAACGCGTGACCTTCGACGAGCCCGGCACGCGGGCCGAAGCCGTCAACGTCAATCAGACGGTGCTGAAGGGCAAGACGCTGCGCTGACCACTGCAGCCCGCCCGCGTCCGGGCGGCCTGGGTTCAGCCGGGGATGCGCACCGGCAGGCTGGTGAAGCCGCGCACGAAGGCCGATTTCACCCGCGTCGGCGGGCCCATCACCTCGATCACCGGGAAGCGCTTGAGGATCTCTTCCCAGAGGATCTTCAGCTGCAGTTCGGCCAGCCGGTTGCCCACGCAGCGGTGGATGCCGAAGCCGAACGACAGGTGCTGGCGCGGCCGGGCGCGGTCGATGATGAAGCGGTCGGGCTGCTCGATCGCGCTGTCGTCGCGGTTGCCCGACAGGTACCACATCGCCACCTTGTCGCCGGCGCGGATCGTCTTGCCGCCCAACTCGACATCCTGGCTGGCGGTGCGCCGCATGTAGGCCAGGGGGGTCTGCCAGCGGATGATCTCGGGCACCAGGCTGTCGACCAGCGCGGGGTTGGCGCGCAGCTTGGCCCATTGGTCGGGGTTGTCGTGCAGGGCCAGCAGGCCGCCGGTCATGCTGTTGCGGGTGGTGTCGTTGCCGCCCACGATCAGCAGCACCAGGTTGCCCATGAACTCCATCGGCCCCATGTTGCGGGTGGCCGCGCCGTGCGCCAGCATCGACACCAGGTCGGTGCGCGGCGGCGCGTTGACACGCTCGTTCCACAGCTTGGTGAAGTAGCCCAGCATCTTGCCCAGCTCGGCCATGCGCTCTTCGGGGCCCAGCGCCTCGGGGTTGATGAGCTTGTTCATCGTTGCCACGTCCGACCACCAGGTCAGCAGCCGGCGGTCTTCGAACGGAAAGTCGAACAGCGTGGCCAGCATGCAGGTGGTCAGCTCGATCGACACCTTGTCGACCCAGTCGAAGGTCTCGTTGCGCGGCAGGCTGTCCAGCAGGTTGGCGGTGCGGGTGCGGATCAGGCCCTGCCAGTTGTTCAGGTTGGCCGGCGCGACGATGTTGGACACGGCCTTGCGCTGCTCGTCGTGCTTGGGCGGGTCCATCGCGATGAACATCGGCAGGCGATCGCTCTCGGGCGGGTTGTACAAGGTGATGCCGCCCTTGGACCACTCCGACGAAAACACCGCGTGGTTGGTGTCCACCGCCATGATGTCCTGGTACCGCGTGATCGACCAGTAGTGCCCCATGCCCTCGACCGGGCTGTACGAGCGGTGCACCGGGTCCTCGCGGCGCAGGCGCTCGAACACCAGCGGCGCCGTGTCGTCGACGAAGTAGGCAATGTCGGCCGGATTCAACCCGTCCAGCGGCAGGGCGTTGATGCGGTCCCTGGCGGCCTGGGTGGCGGCGGCGGCGGTGGCTTGGGATTCGGCGGTCGAGTTCGCGGTCATGGCGGCCTCCTGGTGGGGTTGGGAGATCAGTGCTGGCCTTCGGGCATGCCGACGACGATGCCGTCGAGCGCCTCGGTCAGCTCGACTTGGCAGGCCAGGCGTGAACTGTCGCGCAACTCGGCGGCAAAGTTGAGCATCTCGTCTTCGCGCTCGGTGCGCGGGCCGGTCAGCGCGGCCCAGGGTGCCTCGATGAACACATGGCAGGTGGCGCAGGCGCATTGGCCGCCGCAGTCGCCGTCGATGCCGGGCACGTTGTTGTCGATGGCCGCGCGCATCAGCGACAGCCCGACAGGGGCTTGCACCTCGTGGCGGGTTCCGTTGTGGGCGATGAAGATGACCTTGGGCATGGCGTGTCTTGAGGTGAGGGTGGAGGAGGGCGGTTCGGGTCGTGCCGGGAGGGTCAACCGCCGCGCGCGGCGCGCAGGGCACGCAGCTCGGCGGGGCTGAGCCCCAGCGCATCGGTCATCGGGCCGGCGGCGTTCGGGTCCCACGAGTGGCGTGGGCCGATCGTCAGGCCGCCGTCCACCGTGAGGTGGGTGCCGGTGATGAAGCCGGCGGCATCGGAGGCCAGGAACAGCGCCGCCTCGGCGATGTCGCGCGGCATGCCGGAGCGGCCGATCGGGTTGGCGCTGCCGCTGCGCTCGGCGATCTGCCCGGCCAGCTGCGCGGCCTGCGCCGGGTTCAGGTTCATGATGCCGCCGAAGATGGAGGTGGCGATGAAGCCCGGCACGATGGCGTTGATGCGGATGCGGTGGGCCGACAGCTCCGCCGCCGCCAGCCGGGTGTAGTGCAGCACGCCGGCCTTGGCCACCGAATAGGCCAGCGGCGCATAACCCGCCTGCAGCGCGGACACCGACGAGGTGTTGATGATCGAGCCGCCGCCGCGCTGGCGCAGGTGCGGCACCGCATACGACGCGCCGGCCGCCACCGAGCGCAGCAGCAGGGCGTGGGTGCGGTCCCAGCCGTCGGCGTCGAAGTTCTCCACCCCGGCCAGCGCGCCGCCGGCACCGGCGTTGGAGAACAGGATGTCGAGCCCACCGAACTGGGCCACGGCCTGCTCGATCGCCGCCTTGATCTGCGGCGGCTGGGTGACGTCGCACAGCGCAAAGCTCACCACGCCGGGAAAGCGCGCGGCCAGCGCCTGGCCGGCCTCGGCCTGCACGTCGGCGGCCAGCACCCGCGCGCCCTCGGCGACGAACAACTCCAATGTGGCCAGGCCGATGCCCGAGGCCGCGCCGGTGATGACCGCGACCTTGCCTTCCAGTCGTTGGGCCATCGGCGGCTCAGTGGTCGAAGACGATCACGTTGCGCGCGATGCCGCCGGTCTTCATCGCGGCGAAGCCTTCGTTGATGTCCTCGAGCTTGATGCGCCCCGAGACCATCTCCTTGAGGTGCAGCTTGCCCTGCATGTAGAAGTCGATCAGGCGCGGCATGTCGGTGCGGAAGCGGTTGCTGCCCATCATCGAGCCCTGGATGCGCCGCTCGCGCAGGAAGTCGACGCCGTGCAACTCGATCTTGGTGCCCACCGGGATCATGCCGATCAGTGTGGACGTGCCGCCCGGGCGCAGGCACGAGAAGCTCTGCTCGGCGGTGGACTTCAGGCCGATGCATTCGAACGCGTAGTGCACGCCGCCGCTGGTGAGCTCGTTGATGCGCTTGACGGTGTCGCCGGCGCTGGCGTCGATCACGTCGGTGGCGCCGAAGGCCTTGGCCAGTTCGAGCTTGAAGGGGTCGAGGTCGATGGCGATGATGCGGCCGGCCCCGGCGATGGCCGCGGCGTTGATGGTCGACAGCCCGATGCCGCCGGCGCCGAACACGGCCACGGTGCTGCCGGGCTCGATGCGCGCGGTGTGCGACACGGCGCCGTAGCCGGTGATCACCGCGCAGCCGATCAGGGCGGCCAGGTCGAGCGGCATGTCCTCGCGCACCTTCACCAGCGCATGCTCGTGCACCACCATCTGCTCGGCGAAGGCCGACAGGTTGAGGAACTGGTTCATGTGCTCGCCCTTCCAGTGCAGGCGCTTGGCCTTGCCGGGCGCGGGCTTGACCTCGGGGTCGCCGCACAGCGACAGGTGGCCCGACAGGCAGAACTCGCAGTGGCCGCAGAACATCGACAGGCAGCTGATGACGTGGTCGCCGGGCTTGAGGTAGGTGACGTCCTCGCCCACCGCCTCGACGATGCCGGCTGCCTCATGGCCCAGCACCACCGGCACCGGGGTGGGGTAGGACCCTTCGATGAAGTGCAGGTCGCTGTGGCACAGGCCGGCGGCGGCGGTGCGCACCAGCACCTCGCGGCGCTTGGGCTTGTCGATGGCGATGTTCTCGATCGTCATCGGTGTACGGGGGGCATGCAGGACAGCTGCTTTCATGGGGGGCTCCGAAGCAAGGACAGGCCCGGCAATACCCGGGCAGCGACTGATGAATTCTGCGCCCCTGGGCCCATCGCGCTTCCCGGTGTTTGTCCGGTGAAGAAGTCGCGCGCGGGACAATCCGGCGTGCTCAGGCCGCCCGCCAGAGCCAGACCAGCGCCACGGTGGCCACCGTCACCGGCAGGCCGGTGGCCGCATGCTGCTGCCAGTTGATCCGGATGCCGGCCTGGCGGGCCAGGTCGGCCACGATCAGGTTGGCGATCGAGCCCACCAGCAGCAGGTTGCCGGCGAAGGTGCTGACCAGGGCCAGCGTGACGCCCGCCGTCGCGCCCTGCGGGCCCTGCAGGTGCGGCAGCAGCATCATCACCGCCGGCACGTTGCTGACCAGGTTGGACAGCAGCACGCCGACCACCACCAGCGGCCCATGATCGGCCAGCTGGATGCCGCGGCCGGCCAGCCAGGCCACCGATTCGGCCGCCAGGCCGGTGCGCTCGAAGGCGTCGTTGACGACGAACAGGCCGATGAACAGCAGCAGCAGCGGCCAGTCCACGAACCCCATCACGTCGGCGGAGTGCAGCCGCCGGCTCAGCAGCAGCAGGCCTGCGCCCACCAGCGCGGCCACGTCACGCGGCCAGTCGGTGAACAGGAAGACCAGCAGCAGGATTCCGGCCACGCTCAGCCCCTTGGTGGTCTGGAAGGCGTCGAACGGCGCATCGCCGTCGGGCCGGGCCGGCATCGCGGGTGCTGCCGCGGGGGCTGCCTTGGCGCCGGGCCCGTAGGCCAGCCAAACCCACAGCAGCAGCAGGCTGAGCGCCACCGGCGGCAGCGCTTCGCGCAGGTAGCCGGCAAACGAGAGCTGCAGCAGCGAGCCGATCAGCATGTTCTGCGGATTGCCGATCAGCGTGGCCGCCGAGCCGATGTTGGCCGCGCAGGCCAGGCCGATCAGGAAGGGCACCGGCGGCAGTCCGCGCTGCAGGCACAAGCGCGCCACCACCGGCGTCATGGCCAGGCAGATGATGTCGTTGGAGAAGATCGCCGACAGCGTGCCCGCCACGCCGATCAAGGCGGCCATCAGGCCACTGCGCGACAGCGGCATGGCGCCCACGCGCTGCGCGACCGCGGCATAGAAGCCGCTCATGCGCAATTGCGCCGACACCACCATGAAGGCGAACAGCAGCACGAGGGTGGGCAGGTCGACCGCCTGCGCGGACTCCTCGACCGACTGGCCGGTGAGGGCGATCACCGCGATGGCGCCCAGCAGCGCCACGCCCGATCGGTCGAGCTTGAGCCGGGGCAGCCCGCCCAGGAACATGCCCAGGTAGACCACGCCGAACACCGCCACGATGCCCCACTGCAAGGCGCCGTGGCCCAGCAAGTCGAGGGAGGGAAGGGCGTGCAGGGTCATCGTTGGCGGAAGCGGTGAGATTCGAACTCACGGACGGCTTCCACCGTCGGCAGTTTTCAAGACTGCTGCCTTAAACCGCTCGGCCACGCTTCCAACGAGCCGCATTCTAGGGCGTGGCGCGTTGCCGGAGCGCGGCCGATCGCGTGGCACACTGCGCGCCGCCCATGAACACCACCGAGGTCTACCTGATCGCCATGGCGATCATCTTCAGCGTGCCCTACTTGGTGTGGCGGCTGGCGCGCACCGAGTACTTTGCGCCGCTGGTGGTGGTGCAGATCCTCACCGGCATCGCGCTGGGGCCGGGGCTGCTGGGGGCGGCCTTTCCGCAGGCCTACGGCTTCGTGTTCAACCCGGCGGTGATCCAGTCGCTCAACGGCGTGGCGTGGTGGGCGGTGATGCTGTTCGTCTTCATCGCCGGGATCGAGCTGGACCTGCGTCAGGCCTGGCAACACCGGCGCGAGGCGGGCATCACGGCGGGCCTGGCGCTGGGCCTGCCGCTGCTGGCGGGTGCGCTGGCGGCGTGGCTGCTGCTGCTGTGGGATGGCTGGATGGGCGCGCAGGGCGTGCGCTGGCAGTTCGTGCTGGGCATCGGCATGGCCTGTGCGGTGACGGCGCTGCCGATCCTGATCCTGTTCCTGGAGAAGCTGGACCTGCTGCGCAAGCCGCTGGGCCAGCGCATCCTGCGCTACGCCAGCCTGGACGACCTGTTGATCTGGGGCGTGCTGGCGCTGATCCTGATGGACTGGGGCCGCGTGGGCCGGCAATTGGCGTTCCTGCTGGCCTTTTCGCTGGCCAGCCTGGCGCTGCGCCGTTTGATGCAACGGGTGCCCGAGGCCGACCGCTGGTACATCGCGCTGATCTGGCTGGCGCTGTGCGGCTTCGGCGCCGACTGGTCGGGTCTGCACTACATGGTGGGCGCCTTCCTGGCGGGCGCGGTGATCGACGCGCACTGGTTCGACCAGCGGCAGATGGACCAGCTGCGCCACCATGTGCTGCTGGTGGTGATGCCGGTGTTCTTCCTGTCCACCGGCCTGCGCACCGACTGGAACCTGGGGGGTGTGGCGGTGTTCGCGGCGGCGGGGCTGCTGCTGGTGGCGTCGGTCGCCGGCAAGCTGCTCGGCGTGCGGCTGGCCGGGCGGCTGCTGGGCTGGCAGCGCGGCGAGGCGTCGCTGATCGGCTGGCTGCTGCAGACCAAGGCCCTGATCATGATCATCTTCGCCAACATCCTGCTCGACAAGCAGGTGATCACCGCCGACGCGTTCACCGCCCTGCTGTTGATGGCGGTGGCGAGCACGATGCTGAGCATTCCGGTGGCCACGCCGTTGCTGGCGAACCTGCGCATCGACGGCCCGCGGCCGGATTGAGCGCGGGCGGGCGCGCTGAGGGCGGGTCAGAAAGG
This sequence comes from Aquabacterium sp., assembly GCA_030654555.1. Classification (GTDB taxonomy): domain Bacteria; phylum Pseudomonadota; class Gammaproteobacteria; order Burkholderiales; family Burkholderiaceae_C; genus Pseudaquabacterium. The sequence goes on along the minus strand of JAURXG010000271.1, from coordinate 21,550 downwards.
CGCGCGGCCTTCGGGGCAGTGCACCTGCGTCACCTCACGCCGGCCGCCATCGATGCGCACCGCGGTGAGCGAGCCGCCCCACACGCAGCCGGTGTCCAGCGCCAGCAGGTCGGGGCGGTTGCGCAGCCCCAGCGTCGACCAGTGACCGAAGGCGATCGGCACGCCCTTGGTCAGCCGGCCCGGCGTGTCGAACCAGGCCTGATGACCGGGTGGCGCCACGCCGCTGCCGTCCTTGGTGTCGAACTCGAGGGTGCCGTCGGGCGTGCAGTAGCGGATGCGGGTCAGCACGTTGAGCACCATGCGCCAGCGGTCATGGCCGGTGAGCGCATCGTCCCAGCGCGCCGGCCGGTTGCCGTACATCACGCGCATGAAGTCGGCCAGGCCGGCGCCGGTGAGCACCGCCTGCACCTCGGCGGCCAGCGCCAGCGTCTGCTCGGCGGTCCATTGCGGCACCACGCCGGCATGCACCAGCAGCCAGCCGTGGGCGGTGTCGGCCAGCTTGCCGTGGCGCAGCCATTCCAGCAGCGCAACACGATCGGGGCTGTCCAGGATGTCGTCGAGGGTGTCACTGCGGTGCGGCCGCTGGCCGCCGGTGGCCACCGCCAGCAGGTGCAGGTCGTGGTTGCCCAGCAGGCAGGTGGCGGCATCGCCCAGCGCCCGCAGGCGCTGCAGCGTGCGCAGCGAGTGCGGGCCGCGGTTGACCAGGTCGCCCAGCACATGCAGGCGGTCGCGCGAGGGGGAAAAGCCGATCTCGGCCAACAGCCGATCCAGGGCGTCGCAGCAGCCCTGGACGTCGCCGATGAGGTAGTGCATGGGGTGATTCTGCTACGCTCGCCGCCGTGTTGAACCCTGGGGCACCCGCTCGGTGCCGCCGCATGGACGTAGCGCTGCTGGTTTTCCTGATCCTGTTGAACGCCTTGTTCGCCATGTCCGAGATGGCGCTCACGGCCTCGCGCAAGGCGCGGTTGGCGGTGATGGTGGAGGCGGGCGAGCCCGGCGCCGAGGCCGCACAGGTGCTGCACGAGGATCCGACCAAGTTCCTGTCCACGGTGCAGATCGGCATCACCTCGATCGGCGTGCTCAACGGCATCGTCGGCGAGGCGGCGTTCTCGCAACCGCTGGCCGTCTGGCTGAATAGCGTGCTGCCGCTGATGACCGTGGGCGCGGCCAGCATCACGGCCACGGCGCTGGTGGTGCTGAGCATCACCTTCCTGACCATCATCTTCGGCGAGCTGGTGCCCAAGCGGCTGGGGCAGATGTACCCCGAGCGGGTGGCGGTGCTGGTGGCGCGGCCGATGAACCTGCTGTCGACCGCCACGCGGCCGTTCGTCTGGCTGCTGTCGGCCTGCACCGAGGCCACGCTGCGGCTGCTGGGCATCCGCAACGCGCCTTCGCGCAGCGTGACCGAGGAGGAGATCGCCGCCAGCCTGGAGGAGGGCCTGGACGCCGGCGTGATCGAGGCGCAGGAGCACCAGATGGTGCGCAACGTGTTCCGGCTGGACGACCGGCAGATCGGCTCGATGATGATCCCGCGCACCGAGATCACCTGGCTGGACCAGCATGCACCGCTGGAGCAGCTGCTGTCGCAGATGACCGAGAACGGCCATTCGCGCTACCCGGTGTGCCGCGACGGCCTGGACGACGTGGTGGGCGTGATCCAGGCGCAGGACCTGCTGGTGCCGCTGTCGCGCGGCGAGAAGCCCGACCTGGGTGCGCTGATGCAGGCGCCGGTGTTCGTGCCCGAGACGCTGTCGGGCATGGAGCTGCTGGACCAGTTCCGTGCCACCAGCGCCGAGCTGGTGTTCGTGGTCGACGAGTACGGTGCGGTGCAGGGCGTGATCACCGTGCGCGACGTGCTGGAGGCCATCACCGGCGAGTTCAGCACGCCCAGCGCCGAGGACGCCTGGGCGGTGCGCCGTCCCGACGGCAGCTGGCTGATGGACGGCATGATCCCGGTGCCCGAGATGAAGGATCGGCTCGAGATTCGTGAATTACCCGAGGAAGATCGTGGCCGCTACAACACCTTGGCCGGCATGATCATGCTCCTGCTGGGCCGGCTTCCCCACACCACCGATGTGGTGGAATGGGACAGCTGGCGCTTCGAGGTCGTCGATCTCGATGGCAAACGCGTGGACAAGGTGCTGGTGAGCCCCATGGCCCCCTCCCAAGACGAGACGATGACGAAGGACCATTAAGCATGATCAACGAGAACCTGCACAAGAAGGCCGTGGCGCTGGACCGCGTGAAGCACCGCGAGCTCAAGCTCGACCTGAGCGCGCGCGACCTGACCAGCATCAACCAGCTCAATGCCTTCTTCGTGGCGGGCACCGAGTTCACCGATGCCTGCAAGGAGTTTCCGGTGGTCTGGGTCAGCGCCGGCACCGACGCCGAGGGCAAGCAGCAGGTGGCGCCGATCGCGGTGTTCGGCCTCAGCCAGGGCCAGAACCTGTGCACCGACGACAAGGGCTGGCGCGTGCGCTACGTGCCGGCGGTGCTGCGGCTGTACCCGTTTGCGCTGGCGCGCGTGGCGCCCACCGAGATGGTGGTCTGCATCGACGAGAGCTGGGTCGGCTTCGGCAGCACGGGGCAGCCCTTGTTCGGCGACGACGGCCAACCGTCGGAGTTCACCGTCAACGTGCAGAAGCAGCTCGAGAACTTCGAGATGGAAGTCGAGCGCACCCGTCTGGCGGGCGCCGTGCTGGTCGAGAAGGGCCTGCTGCGCGACATGCGTTTCGACGCCACGCTGCCCGACGGCAGCAAGCTGACGGTCGACGGTTTCCTGACCATCGACGAAGACAAGCTGGGCAAGCTGAGCGACGCCGATCTGCTGGCGATCAACCGCAACGGCCTGATGGGCCTGATCCACGCGCACCAGATCTCGCTGGGCAACATGGGCCGGCTGGTCGAATGGCATGTCGAGCGCAACGGCGGCGCGGCCGCGCCGGCAGGTCCGGCACCCGCCGCGTCCTGACACCTGAGGCCTGGCGGCGGCGATGAGCGTCGAGCGGCCCGATGATTTCGACCGCGGCGCGGCCAGGCGCCGCGCCCTGCTGGGCGATGCCTGGGTCGAGCGCTCGCTGGGCCAGGCCAACAGCCTGAACGCCGAGTTCCAGTCGCTGGTCACGCGCCACGCCTGGCACGACATCTGGGGCCGCCCCGGGCTGGACACGCAGACGCGTCGCCTGCTGGTGCTGGGCATGACCATGGGGCAGGCGCGCTGGGAAGAGTTCGAGCTGCATTGCCGCGCGGCACTGCGCGGCGGCGTGCCGCTGGCGGCCATCAAGGAGGCGCTGATGCAGGGCGCCATCTACTGCGGCGTGCCGGCCGCCAACACCGCCTTCAAGCTGACCGCGGCCATCTGCCAGGCCGAGGGCATTGCACTCGACCCGGCGCCGCTGCTGCCGGGCCCGCGTGTCGAGACCCACCACACCTTCAGCCTGCCGCAGCTGCGCGTGGCGCTGCAGGGCGCGCCCGACGGCGTGCCGGTGGTGATGAGCCATGCGCTGGGGCTGGACCTGTCGATGTGGGACGCACTGGCCGCCGAGCTGGCGCCGCAGCATCCGGTGCTGCGCTACGACCACCGCGGCCAGGGCGGATCGGCGCCGGTGCGGGCGGACTACGGCATCGCGGCGCTGGTGGCCGATGCCGCGCGGGTGATCGTCGAATGGGGCCGCGGGCCGGTGGTGTTCGTGGGCCTGTCGATGGGCGGCATGGTGGGGCAGGGCCTGGCCATCCACCACCCGCACCTCGTGCGCGGGCTGTTGCTGGCCAACACCATGGCCTGGAACCCGCCCGCCAGCCGCGACGGGCTCGCGCAGCGTGCAGCCGCCGTGCGCACGGGCGGCATGGCGGCGATCGTGGATTCCGTGGTCGAGCGCTTTCTCAGCGCCGAATGCCGCGCCCGCCAGCCGGAGCTGGCCGCCGCGGTGCGCGCCCAGCTCCTGTGCGCTGAACCCGGCGGTTATGCCGAGGCCTGTCTGGCGATCGCCCAGACCGATTGGCGCGCGCAACTGGGCCAGATCGCCTGCCCGGTGCAGGTGGTGGCCGGCCGCGCCGACCCCGGCTGCACCGTGGCGATGGCTCAGGAGGTGGTCGACGGCATCGCCGACGCCCGGCTCACGGTGCTGGACGCCGCGCACGTGTCGGTGCTGGAGCAGCCGGCGGGCTTTGCCGCCGCGCTGCAAGACCTGCTGCGGCGCCTGGGCTGATCCGGCCAGCGCCTTCGGCGCCCGGCGCCGTGCTCCGGGCGTCAGGGCGTCAGGTGGCGGGCCAGGAAGGTGTCCACGCGGCGCCAGAAATCCAGGATGTTCTCGGGCCGGCGCCAGCCGTGCCCCTCGTCGCCATACACATGCCACTCGGGCGGGTTGCCGGCCTGGCGCAGCACCTCGCGCATGCGCTCGCCATGCTCGATCGGCACGCGCATGTCCAGCGCGCCGTAGACCAGCATCACCGGCACCTTGATCTTCGAGGCCAGCTCGACCGGCGCGTGGGCCTTCAGCATCTCGGCGTCCTTGACCGGGTCGCCGATCATCTGCGGCATGGTGTGCTGCTTGCTCTCGCGGCCGATGTCCGACCAGTGGATGCTGAACATCAGCCGCGGGTCGGTCACGCCCACCCAGGCCACGCCGCAGCGGTACTGGTCGGGGTCCTTGGCCAGGCCCATCAGCGTGGCGTAACCACCGTAGCTGGCCCCGGCGATGCACACGCGCTTGGGATCGACCCACCCCTTCTGGACGGCGAAGCGCAGGGCATCGGTCACGTCGTCCTGCATGGACTGGCCCCATTGCTTCCAGCCGGCCCGGTAGTGGGCGCGGCCATAGCCGGTGCTGCCCCGGAACTCGGGCTGGATCACCACGTAGCCCCGCGTGGCCAGGAACTGGCTCTCGGCATCCCAGGCCCATTCGGCCCCACGCGTCCACGGGCCGCCGTGCACCAGCACCACCGCGGGGCGGGGCTGCGTGGTGGCGCCGGGTGGCAGCGTCACCCACAGCGGCAGGTCGGCGCCGTCGCGGGCCTTGGTGCGGTGGAAGTCCATCCCGCCCATCTGCTCGGGATCGATCGCCGGGCGCTGCACGCCCAGGCGCTGCCAGCTGTCGGTGGCCACGTCGTAGAGCAGGTATTCGCCCGGGTGGCGGTCGGAGTACGAATGCACCAGCAGCCGGCGGGGCTGGTCGCAGGGCCGGCAGCTCACCAGGTTGATGCGGCCCGGCAGCAGGGCATCCACCTTGGCCTGCATCGCCTTCATCGTGGGCGACAACCAGACTTGCGTGGCGCCGTCGGTGAGCAGGCTCAGGCCCAGCAACTCACCGGTGCTGCGGTCGATCACCCGGCCGAATCCGCTGCTGAAGCCGGGCACCGATACCAAAGAGGCGCCGTCCGGCTGGCCGGTGGCGACGTTGAGCCGGCGCAGCCCGGATGCACCGGTGCCGTCGTCGCTCTGGCTCACGAAGAGCTGGCCACCGCCCGCCACGAAGGCGGGCCAGTAGGGCTGATCGTCCCAGGGAAAGCGACGGATCTCGCGCCAGCGCTTGTCGGCCAGATCCTGCCAGTAGAGCGTGTACTCGCCGTTCTTGCTGGCCATCGCCGCGCGCGGCGTGCCCTGGTGATCGAACCACCAGTCCTGCACGTTGGCGGGGGCGTTGTCGAGCATGGAACTGCGCTCGCCCGTGCGGGCATTGAGCTTGATCAGTCGCATCGAGGCGAAGTCGCCGTTGTTGTCGAACATCCACTCGCCGACCACCAGCTCGTCGCTGCCTGCCGGCCCCAGGGCCAGAAAGCTGTGATTGGCCTCCAGGGGTGCGGTGCCCTGGGCCGGAAAGGCGGTGTCCCAGTCGCGCTTGATCAACAGCCGCAGGCGCTGACCGTCGCGCTGAACGGACGACAGTCCGGCGCGCTTGCGCAGGTGGCCCTTCTCGCGGTCGTCGTCGTTGGCCACCTGGAAGATCAACAGGTCGTCGTTGACCCATTGCACGCCGCGCACGTCGTACTGCTTGGACGCGATCAGCACCCGCGCGGGTTCCTTGTCGTCCAGGTCGGTGACCACCAGCCGGGCGCGCTCGCCGGGGCTGGCCACCTGCGCGGCCAGCCAGCGGCCCGACGGTGACAGCGCGGCGTCCTGCAGCCGCGCGGGCTGGAAGAAGGCCTCCATCGGCGGGGGCTTCGGTGTGGGGCGGCCCGCCGTCGTTTGCGCCAGTGCAACGATCGCCGGCAATGCCAACCCCAGGCAGGCTGCGGCGAGGCGCAGCCAGGACATCGAGCGCATGGTTTCAACTCCCTCAAGTTGTTTGCTGGCAAGCCTACCGCAGCGGCGCGGCGGGCTTCTCGACCTCGGGAAAACACCAGGTGCGAGGGATGCAGGGCCTATCAAAATACAGGTTGTATACATACATGCCGTCAGAGGCCTGCCCATGTCCCATTTCCCGCTGAACGCCTGGTATGCCGCCGCCTACGACGTGGAGTTGAAGCGCAGCCTGCTGCCGCGCACCATCTGCAACAGGAAGATGGTGCTCTATCGGCAGCTGGACGGCACGCCGGTGGCGCTGGAGGACGCCTGCTGGCACCGCCTGCTGCCGCTGTCGATGGGCCGGTTGGAGGGGGACGAGGTGGTCTGCGGTTACCACGGTCTTGTATTCAACGCCGACGGTCGCTGTACGCACATGCCGTCGCAGGAGACCTTGAACCCCTCGGCCTGCGTGCGCAGTTTTCCGGTGGTGCAGAAGCACCGCTTCGTCTGGGTGTGGCCGGGGGATGCCCTGCTGGCCGATCCGGCGCTGATCCCCGACCTGCACTGGAACGACGACGCCGACTGGACCGGCGACGGCAAGATGATCCACGTGAAGTGCGACTACCGGCTGGTGGTCGACAACCTGATGGACCTGACGCACGAGACCTTCGTGCACGGCGGCAGCATCGGCGATCGGGCCGTGGCCGAGGCGCCGTTCGTGGCCACCCATGGCGAGCGCTTCGCCACCGTCACCCGCTGGATGGAGAACATCACGCCGCCGCCGTTCTGGGCCGGGCAGATCCGCCATGCGCGGGGCCATGTCGGCCCGGTGGACCGCTGGCAGATCATCCGCTTCGAGGCGCCGTGCACCGTGGCCATCGACGTGGGCGTGGCGGTGGCGGGCACGGGGGCGCCGCAGGGTGACCGCAGCCAGGGCGTCAACGGCTTCGTGCTCAACACCATCACGCCCGAGACCGACGGCAGCTGCCACTACTTCTGGGCCTTTGCACGCAACTACTGCCTCAACGAGCAGCGCATCACGCACGAGCTGCGCGAGGGCGTGTCGGGCATCTTCCGCGAGGACGAGGCGGTGCTCGAAGCCCAGCAGCGCGCCATCGACGAGCACCCCGACCACCAGTTCTACAACCTCAACATCGACGCCGGCTCGATGTGGGCGCGCAAGTTGATCGATCGCCTGGTGGCGGCCGAAGGGCCGTCGACGGGTGCGCGCAGCATCCCGCTGAGGGTGGCATGAGCGTGGCCCTGAAGGCCGCGTCACCCGCGCGGGACGTCGACGCCGACGACGGCGGTGGCTCGCAGACGGTGCGCGCGCAGCTGCGGCTGCGCGAGCTGATCCTGGGCGGTGAGCTGGCGCCGGGCGTGCGCATCCCCGAGCTGGCCCTGGTCGAGCGGCTGGGCGTCTCGCGCACGCCGGTGCGCGCCGCGCTGGTGCGGCTGGCCGAGGAGGGCTTGCTCGAGGCGCTGGCCGGTGGCGGCTTCGCGGTGCGTGATTTCTCCGAGACCGACATCTGCGACGCGATCGAGCTGCGCGGCACGCTGGAAGGCCTGGCGGCGCGGCTGGCGGCCGAGCGCGGCGCCCCGGCGCTGGTGCTGGCCGCCTTGCGCGACAGCGTGGAGCGCATCGACGAACTGCTGGCACCGCCGGCCCTCAGCGCCGCGGCGTTCGAGGCCTACATCGAGCAGAACGGGCGCTTTCACCGGCTGCTGGCCGAAGCCGCCGGCAGCGTGCTGGTGCAGCGCCAGATCGAGCGGGTGGTGACGCTGCCGTTCGCCTCGCCCAACGGCTTCGTGATGCTGCGCGCCAGCGGCGACTTTGCACGGGATGCGCTGGTGGTGGCGCAATCGCAGCACCGTGCGGTGCTCGACGCCATCGCCCGCCGCGAGGCCGCCCGCGCCGATGCGGTGATGCAGGAGCATGCCCGGCTGGCCCATGCCAACCTGCGCGAGGCGCTGCAGAGCCAGCAGGGTTTGTTGAGCCTGCCCGGCGCGCGGCTGATCCGCCACGCCGGGCGCTGAACTCGCCCGTCTCTCCACCCCGACGCCCAGGCCCCATCTCCCATGCGTTCCACCCAAGACTGGCGGCGTGCCACCGTGCGCCGCATCACCGCGCTCAGCCCCACGGTGCGTGAGCTGCAGATCGTGCCCGAGGGCGGCTGCGAGCGTTACGCGCCGGGCAGCCACCTGCAACTGCGCCTGGCGCTGCCCGACGGGCGCACGCTCACCCGCTCGTACTCGCTGGTCGGCCTGCCCGATGGCAGCGGTGCCTGGCGCATCGCCGTCAAGCGCTGCGAGCCCAGCCGCGGTGGCTCGGCCGCCGTGCATGCGCTGGCCGAGGGGGCGTCGATCGAGGTGCTGCCGCCGCAGAACCACTTCGAGCTGCCGAGCCGCGCGCCGCAGTATCTGCTGGTGGCCGGTGGCATCGGCATCACGCCGCTGGTGGCCATGGCCCAGGCGCTGGTGGCGCGCGGGGCCGACCTGCGCCTGCTGTACGCCGCGCGCAGCGAGGCCGAGCTGGTCTATGTCGAATCGCTGCGCACGCTGCTGGGCGATCGGCTGCAGACCTTCGTCAGCACCGCCGGCCAGCGGCTGGACCTGGGCGCCGAGCTGGCACGCCTGCATGCGCAAGGCGAGCTGCTGCTGTGCGGGCCGTCGGGGCTGATCCGCGACGCCCAGCAAGCCTGGCAGGCCGCTGGCCGGCCGGCGCATGGCCTGCGCTTCGAGACCTTCGGCGCCGATGCCACGGCCGCCGAGCCGTTCTGGGTGAAGCTGCCGCGCCATGGCCTGCAGTTCGACGTGCCCACCGACCAGACGCTGCTGCAGGCGCTGGAGTTGCACGGCATCGACACCCTCAGCGATTGCCAGCGCGGAGAATGCGGCCTGTGCGCGATGGACGTGATCGAGGTGCAGGGCCGCATCGACCACCACGACGTGTTCCTCGGCCCCACCGAGCGCGCCGCCAACCACCGCATCTGTGCCTGCGTGTCGCGGGTGCGCGGCGGCGGGCTGGTGCTCGACACCGCGTTCCGACCCGATCCACGCTGACCCGGCCATGCCGAGCTGCGATAACAGCTATCCAGGCGTTTCGATCTGAGGCCTGCCCGGCCTCATCACAATTCCCCACCCAACGGTCGACCCGAGGTCGATCGGATCCCTCCGGAGACACCATGAGCCTTCGCACCACCCCGCCGTTCCGTGCCGACCATGTGGGCAGCTTCCTGCGGCCCAAGTACCTGCTGGACGCGCGCGAGCAGTTCTTCGTCAAGAAGGAGATCACCGCCGAGCAGCTGCGTGCGGTCGAAGACAAGGCCATCACCGAGATCGTGAAGTTCCAGCAGGAAGTGGGCCTGCAGAGCATCACCGACGGCGAGTTCCGCCGCACCTACTTCCACATCGACTTCCTCGAGCAGTTGGGTGGCGTGAAGACCGACATCCCGGTGACGGTGAAGCGTGCCGATGGCAGCGAGGAGCTGGCGCCGCCGGTGATCCGCGTCATCGACAAGGTGCGCCACGTCAAGGACATCCAGCGCGCCGATTTCGAGTACCTGAAGAGCCAGGTCGGGTCATTCGCAAACCCGGGCCTGACGCCCAAGGTGACCATCCCCTCGCCCACGATGCTGCACTTCCGCGGTGGCCGTGCCGGCATCAGCCGCGAGGCCTATCCCGAGCTGGAGCCGGCGTTCTACGACGACGTGGCCAAGGCCTATGGCGACGAACTGCAGAGCCTGTTCGATGCCGGCTGCCGCTACGTGCAGATGGACGACACCAACCTGGCCTACCTGTGCGACGAGAAGATGCGCGAGGCGGCCCGCCAACGCGGCGATGATCCCAACGAGCTGCCGCACCGCTACGCCGGCTTCATCAACAAGGTGGTGGCGCACAAGCCCGCCGGCATGACGCTGGCCATGCACCTGTGCCGCGGCAACTTCAAGAGCACGCACGCGGCGGCCGGCAACTACGAGCCGGTGGCCGAGGCCCTGCTGTCGGAGATGAACCTCGACGCCTTCTTCCTCGAGTACGACGACGAGCGATCGGGCGACTTCCGCCCGCTGCGCTACTTGAGCAAAGGCAAGATCGTGGTACTGGGCCTGGTGACCACCAAGTTCGGCGAAATGGAGAGCAAGGACGCGCTGAAGCGCCGCATCGACGAGGCCGCGAAGTACGCGCCGCTCGACCAGCTGTGCCTCAGCCCGCAGTGCGGCTTCTCCAGCACCGTGCACGGCAACAACATCGCGGTCGAGGCGCAGCGCGCCAAGCTGCGCCTGGTGGTGGAGACGGCGCAGGACGTGTGGGGCTGACACCCATCCACGCCGCCGGGGCCGTGCCACTGGCTGGGCGCGCTTGCGCGTTTGTCCGCTAGGCACCCCCGGCGCGGCGCCGCATCATCCTGGCCTGAAGCATTCATCAAGACCCTCTGGAGACGTCGCATGACAAGAACCCTTCGTTCCGCCCTGGCGCTGGCCGCCACCCTGGCGCTGGCGCCTTTCGCCCAGGCCCAGGAAGTGACGCTGAAGTTCCACCACATCTGGAACACGCAGGCCATGGCGGCGGTCAACGTGATCGCACCGTGGTGCGACAAGATCGCCAAGGAGTCGGCCAACAAGCTGAAGTGCCAGGTCTATCCGGCGATGAGCATGGGCGGCACGCCGCAGCAGCTGGTCGACCAGGTCAAGGACGGCGTGGCCGACGTGGTCATCACGTTGCCGGGCTACACCGCCGGCCGCTTCCCGGCGCTGGAGGTGTTCGAGCTGCCGTTCATGACCAACTCGGCCGAGGTGGGCGCACGCGCGGCCTGGGACTACCTGCAGAAGTACGCCCTGAAGGAATTCCCCGGCACCAAGGTCCTGGCCATCTGGGTGCACGACGAGGGTTATGTGCACACCCGTGAGAAGGCGATCAAGACGCTCGACGACTTCAAGGGGCTGAAGATGCGCGCCCCCACGCGGCAGACCAACAAGCTGCTGGCGCGGCTGGGCGCCAGCCCGGTGGGCATGCCGCTGCCGGCGGTGGTCGACGCGGTGAGCAAGGGCACCATCGACGGCTTCCTGCTGCCCTGGGAGGTGATGCCCTCGCTGAAGCTGCACGAGATGGTCAAGTTCCACAGCGAGACCGATCCGTCGCGCCCGGCGCTCTACAGCGCGGTGTTCGTCTTCGCGATGAACCAGGCCAAGTACGACAGCCTGCCGGCCGATCTGAAGAAGGTGATCGACAACAACGCCGGCGCGGCCTACTCGCAGGCCATCGGCAAGATCTGGGACAGCAGCCAGGCCGCGGGCCGCAAGCTGGCCCAGGAGCGGGGCAACACCTTCACGATGATTCCGGCCTCCGAACTGGACAACTGGGTCAAGGCCGCCGCGCCGCTGTACGACGACTTCGTGGTCGACATGGACAAGCGCGGCCAGCCCGGCAAGCAGATGCTGCAGGACGCCCGCGATCTGCTGGTCAAGTACCGCAAGTAAGGTCCCTCGCGGCAGCGCACGCCGGTGCGTGCCGCGCCCTGCAAGACGCGCCCCAGGTGGGCGCGTTTCTCAAATCTGAAGCCTGATCGGAGCAGTCGGCATGCACGCCTGGTTCAAGCGCATCGCGCTGTGGTTTGCCCTGGTGGGCGGTGCGGCGGCCAGCGCACTGGCCGTGCTGACGGTCGTCAGCGTGTTGCTGCGCGCCACCTTGTCCACGCCGATCCAGGGTGACGTGGAGCTGATGCAGATGGGCATCGCGCTGTGCATCTCGTTGTGCCTGCCCTGGTGCCAGCTGCATGGCGCGAACATCATCGTCGACTTCTTCACCACGAAGCTGCCGCAGCGCAGCACCCGCGCGCTCGACGGCATCGGCTCGATCCTGCTGGCGGTGATGTGCCTGCTGTTGTCCGCGCGCACCGCCGCGGGCGCGCTGGCGGTGATGGACGCGGGCGAGACCACCATGATCATCGGCCTGCCGATGTGGTGGGCCTACGCGATGCTGGCGCCGGGCCTGGCACTCACCGCGCTGATCGCGCTGTGGCAGGGCCAGCGCCAGTTGCGAGGCCTGGACGTGGGCGCCGAAGCCACGGCCGACGGGGTGGTGGCATGAGCCCCGGCACCATCGGTCTGTTGATCTTTGCCGGCATGCTGGCACTGATGGCGCTGCGCATCCCCATCGCGGTGGCCATGTTCATCCCCGGCGCGCTGGGCTACATGGCCATGACCAACGACATGGCGCTGCTGAACCTGCTCAAGGGCAGTGCCGTGGCGCGGCTGACGGTGTACGACCTGTCGGTGATCCCTCTGTTCCTGCTGATGGGGCAGTTCGCCACGCAGGGCGGCTTGTCGAGGGCGCTGTTCAAGGCGGCGGCCGCGTTCGTCGGGCACATCCGCGGCGGGCTGGCGATGGCAGCCATCCTGTCGGCGGCGGCCTTCGGCGCGGTGTGCGGCTCCAGCGTGGCCACCTCGGCCACCATCACCCAGGTGGCCTACCCCGAGATGAGGGCCCACGGCTACCAGGGTCGGCTCACCACCGCGGCGCTGGCCTGCGGCGGCACGCTGGGCATCCTGATCCCGCCCTCGGTGCCGCTGGTGGTGTATGCCATCCTCACCGAGCAGAACATCGGCAAGCTGTTTGCCGCGGCCATGTTGCCCGGCATCCTGGCGGTGATCGGCTACCTCACGGTCATCGCCATCGTCTGCCGCCTCAACCCCAGCCTGGCCCAGCCCAGCGAGCCGGCCCCCTGGGCCGAGCGCTGGGCCGCGCTGGCGCAGGTGTGGCCGATCGCGGTGATCTTCGTGGTGGTCTTCGGCGGCATCTACGGCGGCATCTTCTCGCCCACCGAGGGCGCGGCGGTGGGCGCGGTGGGCACCTTCATCGCATCGCTGGCGCGGCGCGAGCTGGGCCTGCAGGGCATCAAGCGCAGCTTCATCGGCACCGCCGAAACCTCGGCCATGGTGTTCATGATCTTCCTGGGCGCCGACATGATGAACTCGGCCCTGGCGCTGACCCAGATGCCCGCGCGCGTGGCCGACTGGGTGGGGCATCTGCAGGTGGCGCCGCTGTGGATCATCGGCGCCATCCTGGCCACCTACATCGTGCTGGGCTGCGTGATGGACGAGCTGTCGATGATGCTGCTGACGATCCCCGTGATCTTCCCCGCGGTGATGGCGCTCGACCTGTTCGGCCTGGCGCCCGAGGGCAAGGCGATCTGGTTCGGCATCCTGGTGCTGATGACCGTGGGCATCGGCATGACGATGCCGCCGGTGGGGCTGAACGTCTACGTGGTCAACAGCATCGCGCGCGACGTGCCGATGAGCGAGACCTACAAGGGCGTGTGGCCCTTTCTCGCCAGCGACATGCTGCGCATGCTGCTGCTGCTGTTCTTCCCGTCGCTGACGCTGGGCGTCGTCGCGCTGTTCTTCAAGTAGGCGCGGCGCCGGCGCGCCGGCCCGGCGCGGTCAGAGCGCCAGGGCCTGGTGGTACAGGCGGGTCGAGCGGGCGCCCGAGCGGCAGAACATCAGCAGCGGCTGCGGCAACTCGGCCAGCAGCTTCGCCATCGCGGCGATCTGCTCCGGCGACTGATAGCCGCCGTCCACCGGCAGGTGGCGGTACTGCAGCCCGGCGGCGATGGCGGCGGCCTCGATGGCGGCGCTGGTCGGCTGGTCGGGGCCATGCTCGAAGTCGGGCCGGTTGTTGACCACGCTCTTGAAGCCGATGCGGGCCGCCTCGGCCATCGCCTCGGGCGTGAGTTGAGGTGCCACGCAGACGGTGTCGGCGATCGGGCGCAGGGCCAGGGTGGTGTGGGTGTGCATGGCCGCCAAGCTTACTTCGACAGCGCGGCCTTCACGGCTGCCGACACCGCACCCATGTCGGCCTTGCCGGCCAGCTGGGCCTTCACCGCGCCCATCACCTTGCCCATGTCGCCCGGGCCCGACCCGCCCAGGTCGGCCACGATCGCGGCCACCGCCGCGGTGACCTCGTCGGCCGACAGCCGCGCGGGCAGGTAGGCCTGCAACACGGCGAGTTCGGCGGTTTCCTTGTCGACCAGGTCGGTGCGGCCGGCCGACTGGAATGCGGCGATCGAATCCTTGCGCTGCTTGATCGTCTTGTCGACGATGGCGACGATGGCGGCATCGTCGAGCACGATGCGCTCGTCCACCTCGCGCTGCTTGATCGCGGCCAGCAGCATGCGGATGGTCGACAGGCGGTCGGCCGCCTTGGCGCGCATGGCGGTCTTCATGTCCTCGGTGATCTGGTCTTTGAGCGTCATGGTCATCGGCTTTCGGGTCGGGGAATGAAAAACGCCCGCTGCGGCGTCCCGCGCGGGCGTCTGTCCTGGCGTGCAGGCTCAGTACAGCTTCTTGGGCCGGAAGCTCAGTAGAGCTTCTTCGGGAGCTGCATGCTGCGCACGCGCTTGTAATGACGCTTGACCGCGGCCGCCTTCTTGCGCTTGCGCTCGGCGGTGGGCTTCTCGTAGAACTCGCGAGCCCGCAGATCGGTGAGAAGGCCCAGCTTCTCGATCGTGCGCTTGAAGCGACGCAGTGCTACGTCGAACGGCTCGTTTTCCTTGACGCGAATCGTGGTCATGTAATCAAAAAATCCTAGGGTGAGTTTGCGTGGTGTTTCTGGGTCAGTCGCATTCCGGCCGGAATGTTCGAAGATGCTTCGAATTTGCCAGGCTGAGAAAACCACGCACGGTTTGCCAGCAAAGCGGGGATTCTACTTCGAAAATGCACGCATTGCCAATATGGGCCGCGGCGCTCGTTCAGCCTGCCAGGGCCATGGCCCGGGCCGTCAGGGCCTGGGCGCAGGCCGCGGCGCTGGCCCAGGCCCACTGGAAGTTGTAGCCACCCAGCCAGCCGGTGACGTCGACCACCTCGCCGATGAAGTGCAGCCCGCGCTGGCGCTTGCTGGCCATCGAGCGTGAATCCAGTTCGCGCGTGTCCACGCCGCCGGCGGTCACCTCGGCCTTGCGCCAGCCCTCGGTGCCGTTGGGGGTGATGTGCCAGTGCGTCAGCGAGTCGGCCAGGCACTGCAGGTCTTTGTCGCGCAGTTCGGGCATCGGCCGGGTGGCGTCCAGCCCCAGGTGGGCCAGCCAGGCGTCGGCCAGGCGCTGCGGCAAGGCCGTGGCCAGCAGGTTGCCCAGCTGCCGGCGCGAGCTGGACTTGGCTTCGCGCAGCCAGGCGGCGGCATCCTGGCCGGGCAGCAGGTTCAGGCTCAAGGCGTCGCCGGGCCGCCAGTAGCTGGAGATCTGCAGCACCGCCGGCCCGCTCAGCCCGCGGTGGGTGAACAGCAGGTCTTCGATGAAGCGGCCCTTGTGCCGGCCGCTGCCGGTGGCGATGTCCACCGCCAGCGAGGCGCCGGCCAACGGCACGAACGGCGCCCAGTCGGTGGCATCGAAGGTCAGGGGCCCCAGCGCAGGGCGGGGCTCGACGATCTTGTGGCCGAACTGGCGCGCCAGCCGGTGGCCGAAGTCGGTGGCGCCGATCTTCGGGATCGACAGACCGCCGGTGGCCACCACCAGCTGCCCGGCGCCCACCGGGCCGCGGTCGGTGGCCAGCTCGAAGCCGGCGTCGACGGCGCGCACGGCGCCCACCGCGCAGGGCTGCCAGCGCTGCACGCCGCCGGCCTGGCATTCGGCGAGCAGCATCTGGATGATCTGCTCGGCCGAGTCGTCGCAGAACAGCTGGCCCCTGTGCTTCTCGTGGAAGCCGATGCCGTGCCGCTGCACCAGCGTGATGAAGTCGGCCGGCGTGTAGCGCGCCAGTGCCGAGCGGCAGAAGTCGGGGTTGGCCGACAGGAACTGCGCCGGCGTGGTGTCGCGGTTGGTGAAGTTGCAGCGCCCGCCGCCCGAGATGCGGATCTTCTCGGCCAGCTTGTCGGCATGGTCGATCAGCAGCACCTTCAGGCCGCGCTGACCGGCGATGCCGGCGCAGAACAGGCCGGCCGCGCCGGCGCCCAGCACGATGACGTCGAAGGCGGGCGGGGCGGCGGCGGGCATGGCGCGCGATTATCGGCGCGCCGGTGCGCCGAGGTCTCAGGCGCGCTGGCCCAGCGCCGAGCCGGCGGCCAGCCGATCCAGCGCGCGCAGCAGCAGTTCCACCTGCCGGTCCAGCGGCGCCGGGCCGGGTTTCTCGCCGGCCAGTACCGCCTGGATGTAGACCGCCACCGTGGCCGCGTCGATCTGGCGCGGCAGCAGGGGCATCTCGGCCAGCACGCCGTCCTGCGCCGGGCACGACAGATCGGCCTGCCACAGGCCGCCCAGCCAGACGTCCATCTTCGGGCAGCGGCGCGGGTCGGCCGCGGGCTCACCCTCGGTGCCCCGCAGCAGCATCAGGTCGGCGCCGCTGCGCCGCGCCAGATCGGCGAGCAGCACGCCGAACTCGGGATGCGTGTGGCTGGCCAGGCGCAGCGCCGGTGCATCGGCCACCGGCTGCAGCAGCTTGGCGATGGTGTGGCCCGGATTGCGCAGGCCGACCACCCAGCGCACGTCCAGCAGGCGCTGCAGGGCCGGGCAGAGGGCCTCGGTGGTGATGAAGGCCGGCTCGCGCCGGTGCCAGCGTTCGTGCACCGTGCCCGCGTCGGCTGCCGGCGGCAGTGCGAGGGCCTGGAAGATCTCGGCGCTGGTCACCCGATCGGGGTCGTGGCGCGGGCCGTGCACCAGCACCCGGGCGCCTTCCTGCGCCAGGCGCAGCGCCAGCAGCGGCGTCAGGTTGGGCAGCCGGCGCGCACCGTTGTAGCTGGGGATCACGATCACCGGCCGATCGCTGTGCAGCGCCAGGCAGCGGGCCTGCGTGGCCTGCGCAAAACCCAGCAGTTCGTCGACCGTCTCGCCCTTGATGCGCATGGCCAGCGCGAACGCACCCACCTCGAGGTCGGTGACCTGGGCGTCGAGCACCTGGCCCATCAGGTCGGCGGCGGCCTCGATGCCCAGCGACCGCGCGCCCTCGTGGCCGCGGCCGATCTCCCGGATGTACTGTGCGATGCCCATGGTCGAATCTCCGCGATTGGCGCGGTCAGTTCGACGCAAGTTTCGGGCCGCGGCGCAGGCGCCCGCGCCATCGGCCAGCCCCCGCAGCCGGGTTAGCACAGTCTGCAGCTTTTGCCGGCTCGAAATGCCCGCCGATGTGCCGCCAACCGCTGCGATGGCCTGCGCCGACCGCAGGCCCTGCGGTGGGTATGATCGAATCTAGGGGGACCTGACCCATCCTGCTTGCCGGGGGGCGGGGGGCTCCCCAGAATCAAGTCGTTGCACGCTTTCGCGCCTGCCACCATAACGTCCCACCGCCATGACCGCCACCACCGCAACCGAGCGCTTCGACGCACTGCTTCAGGTGCCGGTGGCCAGCGCTGCGCTGGACGCCGTCCTGGCCCAGGCCCTGCTCGCACAGGCCCAGCAGCAGGGGCTGGCCCTGGGCGTGAAGATGGCCGACGACGGCCGTTACGTGATGGTCAATGCGGCGCTGGCGGCGCTGCTGGGCGGCGGCGACGCCGGCATGGTCGGCCGCACCGACGCCGAACTGCTCGACCCGACCACCGCCACCTTGCTGCGTGCCGCCGACCAGACCGCGCTGGCGCAAGGCGGTGCGCTGGCCAGCGATCACCGGTTCGACCTGCGTGGCGAGCGGCGCGAGTTCAAGGTGCTGCGCGTGGCAGGCACACAGGGCGAGCGTCGCCTGCTGTGCTGCCTGTGGCAAGACCTGGCCCCGCAGCGCCAGCGCGACAGCCAGCTGCGCGTGGCGCTCGATCAGCTCGAGCAGCAGCAGAAGGCCAACGACGCCTTGCGCCACGACCTGGCCGAGCAGGCGCTGCGCGACCAGGCCAGCGGCCTGAACAGCCGTGCCCACTTCGACGACCAGATGCGCCGCGAGCTCGACCTGTCCACGCGCGAGCACCGCGAATTTGCGCTGGTCTACATGGCGCTGGACGCCTACAGCGCACCGGTGCGTGCGCTGGGTGCGCGGGCGCATGAGCGCATCTGCGAGGCCATGGGCCGGCTGCTGCGTGGCAACACCCGGGCGATGGACGCGTCCTGCCGCATGGACGAGCAGCACTTTGCGGTGCTGCTGTCGGGCGTGGGCCTGGCCACCGCCCATTCGCGCATGGAAGGCCTGCGCCGCCAATGCGCCACGCAGATCGTCATGCTCGACGGCCAGGAGCTGGGCTTCACCGTGGCGATGGGCGTGGCCAGCTTCCCGCACACCGCGCATGGGCACGACGAGCTGATCGCCGCCTGCACCGCGGCACTGGCCGAAGCGCAACGCCGCGGTGGCAACACCGTGGCCCTGGCCAGCATCCGCTTCGAGCCGGGTTGAGCGCGTCGCGGGCCGCTTGGCCCGGCCCGTCAGCCGGGCCCGTCGGCACTCAGCCGCTGAAGCCGCGCCAGGCCATGTAGCTGGCCAGCCCGTACAGCAGCAAGGCGAACACCTTCTTCAACTGCTTGGTGTTCATCGCGTGCGCGGTGCGTGCGCCCAGCGGCGCCATCAGCACGCTGGCCAAGGCGATCACCGCCAGCGCCGGCAGCATCAGGTAGCCCACGCTGCCAGGCACCTGCTGCGGCAGGTTCCAGCCGGCCACCACGTAGCCCACGGTGTTGGCCAGCGCGATCGGAAAGCCCAGCGCCGCGCTGGTGGCCACGGCGTTGTGCATCGCCACGTTGCACCAGGTCATGAAGGGCACCGAGATGAAGGCGCCGCCCGCACCCACCAGCCCCGAGATCAGGCCGATGAAGCCACCGGCGGCGGTGGCGCCCACCGGCCCGGGCATCTGCCGGCTGGGCTTGGGCTTGCGGTCGATCAGCATCTGCGTGGCCGAGAAGCCGACGAAGGCGGCGAAAACCAGCGCCAGCGCCGAGCCCTTGATCAGCGCGAACAGCCCGGCGCCCGACAGCAGCCCGCCCAGCACGATGCCGGGCACCAGCCGGCGCACCAGTTCCCAGCGCACGGCGCCACGCTGGTGATGCGCGCGCACGCTGGAGATCGAGGTGAACAGGATGGTGGCCATCGAGGTGGCGATGGCCATCTTCACCGCCAGCCCCGGCTCGATGCCTCGATTGCTGAAGATCATCGTCAGGAACGGCACCATCAGCATGCCGCCGCCGATGCCCAGCAGGCCGGCCAGGAAGCCGGTGCACACCCCCAGCAGCAGCAGTTCCAGCACCAGGGTGGGATCGAGAAAGGACATCAGGTCTCCGGGGCGTCGAGCAAGGCGGTCACCGCGGCCCATTCGGCGGCGGTGACGGGGGTGATGGACAGGCGGTTGCCCGGCTTGAGCAACTGCATCGTGGCCAGTTCGGGGCGCTGGCGCATCGTGCGCAGCGGCAGCAGGCGGGTCTTCTTCACCAGTGCCACGTCGACCAGCAGCCAGCGTGGCGTGGCCGGCGGCGACTTGGCGTCGAAGTAGGGGCTGGCCGGCTCGAACTGGGTGGGGTCAGGGTAGGCCGCGCTGGCCACGCGGGCCAGGCCGGCCACGCCGGGCTCGGCGCAGGACGAGTGGTAGAACAGCACGCCGTCGCCCACGCGCATCGTGTCGCGCATGAAGTTGCGCGCCTGGTAGTTGCGCACGCCGATCCAGGGCACACGCTGGCCCGGTGCGCGGGCCAGGTCGTCGATCGAGCACTCGGCGGGCTCGCTCTTCATCAGCCAGTACTGCGGCTGGGCGCTGGTCATGGGCAAGGTGGGGGTGTCCGCTGCGAACCGTGAACCGCATTCCTGATCCCAAGTGGGAGATCAGGTGGGCGAGGTCAGCGAGGCTTCGGGTTCATCTGACGCGAGACGATCACACCAGCCTCGCAATGTTCCAAGCCCTGGCTCAATGAGCATCGGATCAAGGAAATATAAAGCCCACGAAACGCAACGGACGACGCCATTCTAGGCATGCCCGAAGGCCCTTGTGGCGACGAATTTCTCACAGCAACTGGCCGTCGGGGCCCAGCACGCTGTCGATGCGCCGGATCAGGTGTTCGACGTCCATCTCGCCGTCGGCCACCGCCATCGCCGCGGCCGGCGCGGGCGCCGGTGCATGCGCGATCGCATGGGCCTGTTCGGCGCGCTGGTACGCCAGGTTCAGCGCGGTGAGCACGGCGATGCGCTCACGCGCCTTGACCTTGCCGGCGTCGCGGATGGCGCTCATCTCGCGGTCGACGATGGCCACCGCTTCGCGCAGCAGGGCCTCGCCGTCGGGCGGGCAGGCCAGCATGTAGCTCTGGCCGAGGATGGTGGCTTCGATCTGCTTCATGGGGCGTCCGGTTCACGCGGGGCCGGCTGCAGCGGCGCGGTGGGCGGTTCGGCAGGCAGGCGGTCGAGCAGCGCATCGATGCGGGCGCGGGCCGCGGCCAGCCGCGAGCGCAGGCTGTCACGCTCGCTGGTCACCGTGCCCAGCTGGGTTTCGAGCAGCGCGTTGGTGCGCTGCAGTTCTTCGTGCCGCAGCACCAGGCGTTCGATCCGTTCGGCGAGATCATCGAGTCTTGACATGGACGGGCGCCGCCTCCTGTTGAACGCCGCATTGTAGGTGCCGGGGTGCGCGCGGCCACCCGGGGGTGTGGGGCGCCGGCGTCGTGGGGTGCCGCTGCGTTAGGATGCCTGCTGTTGGTGCTCCGGCCGCCGTTCGCAGCGGCCGGGTTAAACGGGAAGCAGGAAGGTGATCGCCCACAGGCGCCAACCCAACCTGCGCTGCCCCCGCAACGGTAAGCGGACGTGGCCGATCCTTGACGGGTGAGGCCGCCGCTCCTGTGTCTGACGCCACTGGCCGTGCCCACGGTCGGGAAGGCCACAGGGGTCGTCTCCGCCAGCCCGGATACCGGCCAGCAAGGTGGTGTGTCGCCCTCGTGCCGCACACCGTGGGGTGCGTGGCTGCGGGGAAGCAGCCGTGCACGATCTGCCTTGGTTCCTTCTCAACATGTCGATTCACTTCTCGGGCCTGCGTGCCCGCCGGCCCGTGGCCGCCACGATGGCCGTGGTCTGCTGCGCCTGCGTCACTGCCGTGGGGGCCCAGACGGGCACCGCGGTCGATACCGTGGTGGTCACCGCCACCCGCACCGCCCAGCCCCTGTCGCGGGTGCTGGCCGATATCTCGGTGCTCGAGCGCGATGCCATCGAGCGCAGCGGCGCCACCTGCGCCGCCGACCTGCTGGCCCAGTTGCCGGGCGTGCAGTTCGCCCGCAACGGCGGGCCGGCGGGCGTCACCAGCGTGTTCATCCGCGGCGCCGAGTCGCGCCACACCGCCGTCTACATCGACGGCCTGCGCGTCGATGGCCAGGCCACCGGCGGCGCGCCGTGGGAGCTGCTGCCGATCGACCAGATCGAGCGCATCGAAGTGCTGCGCGGCCCGGCCGCCGCGGTGTACGGC
>JAURXG010000253.1 GCA_030654555.1 Aquabacterium sp. | reverse complement strand
GGCCGACATGATCAAGGGCAAGAGCGGTCGTTTCCGCCAGAACTTGCTGGGCAAGCGCGTCGACTACTCGGGCCGTTCGGTCATCGTGGTCGGCCCGACGCTCAAGCTGCACCAGTGCGGCCTGCCCAAGCTGATGGCGCTCGAGCTGTTCAAGCCCTTCATCTTCAGCCGGCTGGAGGCGATGGGCATCGCCACCACCATCAAGGCGGCGAAGAAGGAAGTCGAATCCGGCACGCCGGTGGTCTGGGACATCCTCGAGGAAGTCATCAAGGAACACCCGGTGCTGCTGAACCGCGCGCCGACGCTGCACCGCCTGGGCATCCAGGCCTTCGAGCCGGTGCTGATCGAAGGCAAGGCGATCCAGCTGCATCCGCTGGTCTGCTCGGCCTTCAACGCCGACTTCGACGGCGACCAGATGGCCGTGCACGTGCCGCTGTCGATCGAAGCGCAGATGGAAGCCCGCACGCTGATGCTGGCCTCCAACAACGTGCTGTTCCCGGCCTCGGGCGAGCCGTCGATCGTGCCGTCGCAGGACGTGGTGCTGGGTCTGTACTACGCCACCCGCGAGCGCACCAACGGCAAGGGCGAAGGCCTGATCTTCTCCGACATCATCGAAGTGCAGCGCGCGCTGGACAACAACGTCGTCGAGATCACCGCCAAGATCGCGGTGCGCCTGACCGAGTGGGTCAAGGACAAGGAAGGCGAGGGCTTCACGCCCGAAACCAAGCTGGTCGACACCACCGTGGGCCGTGCGCTGTTGAGCGAAATCCTGCCCAAGGGCCTGCCGTTCGCCAACATCAACAAGGCGCTGAAGAAGAAGGAAATCTCGCGGCTGATCAACACCAGCTTCCGCAAGTGCGGCCTGAAGGAAACCGTGGTGCTGGCCGACAAGCTGCTGCAGGCCGGCTTCCGGCTGGCCACGCGCGCCGGCATCTCGATCGCCATCGACGACATGCTGGTGCCGCCGCAGAAGCCCGGGCTGATCGAGCGCGCCGAGAAGGAAGTCAAGGAGATCGAGCAGCAGTACGTCTCGGGCCTGGTGACCGCCGGTGAGCGTTACAACAAGGTGGTCGACATCTGGGGCAAGACCGGCGACGAAGTCGGCAAGGTCAT
>JAURXG010000223.1 GCA_030654555.1 Aquabacterium sp. | reverse complement strand
TGCGCGTGATGAAGGCCGGCCTGTTCGACATCGTCTCGCTGCGTGTGTCGCAGAACTCCCGCGACGAGCCCACCCTGCTGGGCATGGACCTGGTCGGTGCATCGCCCAACTACGAGACGGCACGCAAGGTCTACGAGGCCTATTTCGACACGCTCGACCAACGCCTGCAGAAGCAGTTCCAGGTCAAGCTGCTGGGGGTGTGGCCCTTCGGTCCGCAGATGCTGTTCTGCAAGAAGCCGCTGACCAAGCTGGCCGACCTGAAGGGCATGAAGGTGCGGGTGTATGACCAGAACCTGGCCAAGTTCATCGAGTCGGTGGGCGGCACGCCGGTGCCGCTGTCGTTCACCGAGGTGCACCAGTCGCTGTCGCTGGGCGTGGTCGACTGCGCCATCACCGGCCCCAGCTCGGCCAACTCGTCCAACTGGCCCGAGGTGACCACGCACCAGTACCCGCTGGGCTTCCAGATGGCGCTCAACGGCTATGCCATCACGCTCAACGCCTGGAAGAAGCTCAGCCCCGACCAGCAGGGCAAGATGCAGGCCGCGTTCAAGACGCTGACCGACGACATCTGGGTCTACTCGAAGGAACTCACGCAGGACGCGCTGAACTGCAATGCCGGGCTCGACCCCTGCACCACCGGCAAGAAGTTCAAGCTGGTCAACGTGCCGGTGACGCCGGCCGACCTCGAGACCCTGCGCAAGGCGGTGGCCGCAATCTCGCTGCCGACCTGGGCCGAGATCTGCGACAAGTCCAACCCGGGCTGTTCGGATGCCTGGAAGAAGACCGTCGGCAAGGCCATCGGCGTCCAGTAAGCACCGTCAGGGCCATTCACGGGCGGCTTGCCCCTGCGCGCCGCCCGCGAAGTGCCCACCGACCGCACACCGACCGAGGACTGCACCATGAAAGACTCCCTGGAACGCTGGCTGGGCACGCTGTTCGGCCTGATCTTCGTCGCCCTGTCCTTGCTGGTCGCGGTGGAAACCGTGGTTCGCAAGCTGTTCAACTTCTCGCTACAGGGCGCCGATGAACTGGGCGCCTACTCGCTGGCCGTCTGCGCCACCATCGCCTTCAGCCTGGCGCTGATCGGGCGCACCCATATCCGGGTCGACGTCTTCCACGAGCGCCTGCCTGCCTGGCTGCAGACCGGGCTCAACTGGCTGTCGGCCGTGTGCATGGCGGCCTTCGCCCTGCTGCTGGCAACGCTGGCCTGGTCCATCTTCTCGCGGCGCGAGGCTGCGTTGAAGGATGTCGCCGCAGGCTGGACGTTCACGGTGGCGGGTGCGCTCTACGTTGGCCTGCTCGCCTACGCGCTCATGCTGCGCTACGCAGG
>JAURXG010000240.1 GCA_030654555.1 Aquabacterium sp. | reverse complement strand
GCGCCGGCTGGTGCCCGCCGGGCATGCTGGGCATCGGCGTGGGCGGCACGGCCGAGAAGGCGGTGCTGCTGGCCAAGGAAGCGCTGATGGACGACATCGACATGTACGAGCTGCTGCAGCGCGGGCCGGCCAACAAGCTGGAAGAGCTGCGCATCGAGCTGTACGAGAAGGTCAATGCGCTGGGCATCGGCGCGCAGGGCCTGGGCGGCCTGACCACGGTGCTGGACGTGAAGATCAAGACCTACCCGACGCACGCCGCGGGCAAGCCGATCGCGATGATCCCCAACTGCGCAGCGACGCGGCATGCACACTTCCAGCTCGACGGCTCGGGCCCGGTCTACCTCGATCCGCCCAGCCTCGACCTGTGGCCCGACGTGACCTGGGCGCCCGACTACAACAAGAGCCAACGCGTCGACCTGAACACCCTGACCCCCGCCGAAGTGGCCAGTTGGAAGCCCGGCCAGACCCTGCTGCTCAACGGCAAGATGCTGACCGGCCGCGATGCCGCGCACAAGCGCATCCAGGACATGCTGGCCGCGGGCGAGAAGCTGCCGGTGGACTTCACCAACCGCGTCATCTACTACGTGGGCCCGGTCGACCCGGTGCGCGACGAGGTGGTCGGCCCGGCCGGCCCCACCACCGCCACCCGCATGGACAAGTTCACCGAGATGATGCTGGCCCAGACCGGGCTGATCTCGATGATCGGCAAGTCCGAGCGCGGCCCGGTGGCCATCGAGGCCATCAAGAAGCACCGCAGCGCCTACCTGATGGCCGTGGGCGGCGCCGCCTACCTGGTGGCCAAGGCCATCAAGGGCGCCCAGGTGCTGGGCTTCGCCGACCTGGGCATGGAAGCCATCTACGAGTTCGACGTCAAGGACATGCCGGTGACCGTGGCGGTGGACAGCCAGGGCACCAGCGTGCACACCACCGGCCCGAAGGAGTGGCAGGCCAGGATCGGCAAGATCCCGGTGACGGTGGCCTGATCAGGCGCTCGGTGGTGCCGGTGCCATCGCCACCGGCGCCGCATGCACCACCTGCTGCGGGAACGGGATCTCCACGCCCTGGGCATTGAGCAGGCGCAGGATCGCCAGGTTGACCTCGCCCACGGCGTTGACCTGGCCGTTGTCCGGATCGTCGATCCAGAATCCGATCGTCAGCTCAAGCCCGTTGTCGGCAAACGCCGACAAGCGCACGCCCGGCGGCGGATCGGCCAGCACCCGCGGCACCGCCGCCACCGCCGCCACCAGCTGCGGTATCAGCGCATCGACATCGGTGCCGTAGCCCACCTGCACGGTGGTGGTCAGCACCAGCTTGCTGTCGGCGTAGGTGAGGTTCTCCACCCGCTGGGTGATCAGCAGCTCGTTGGGCACGATGGACTCGCGGCCGTTCTGCGCGCGGATCAGCGTGTAGCGGGTGGTGATGTCGCTGATGCGGCCCTCGAAGTTGTCGACCCGCACCAGGTCGCCGATGCGCAGGCTGCGCTCGGCCAGGATCACGAAGCCCGAGACGTAGTTGGCCGCCAGCCGCTGCAGGCCCAGGCCGATGCCCACGCCCACCGCACCGCCCATCACGCCCAGCGCGCCCAGCGGGATGCCCGCGGCCGACAGCGCCACCAGCAGGCCCACCAGCAGCAGCACCGCGCGGGTGGCATTGGCGGCGATCTTGCGCACGCTGAGGTGCACGGTGCTGGCACGCAGAAGGCGCGACTCGATGGTGGCCGACAGCCACAGCATCAGCAGCAGCACCGCCACCGCGCTGAGCGCCCCTTCGACCAGGCTGCGCAGCGACACCGGCGCACCGCCGATCTTCCAGCTCACCGCCTCCATCTCGGCCAGCACCAGCGGCAGCAGGCCGGTGATCCACAGCACGGCGACGATCCACACGCCCCAGCTCAGCGTGCGCTCGAGCGCACGCACCAAGGCCGAGTTGGGGAAGGCCGCATGCAGCACCCGCACCGACACGCGGATCAGCGCCAGGCTGGCCAGCACCGGCACCGCCAGCTGGAACACCGCCACCGGCAGGTGCCCCCGCATCAGCAGGCGCGCCACCACGGCCAGCGCCAGCGCCAGCACCGGGAACAGCGCGCCGTCGAAGCCCCGTTGGCCGAACCAGATGCCGTCGCCGACCGGCGGCGCCGCGGCATCGCCGACGGCCGCTGCATCACGTGGCCGCAGCGCCGCACACACCAGCCAGGACAACCCCAGGCAGGCCACCAGCAGGCCCAGTTCCACCAGCGCGGTGGGCCGGGCCAGGGCGGCGAGAAGCTCCTGCAACGAGTCGATGCCGCTCATCGGCCCGGGCCGGGCTCAGACATCGGCGAGCACGCGCACATGCGCCACCACGCTGCGCGCCAACGCGCTCAGCGCGTAGCCGCCTTCGAGGCAGGAGACGATGCGCCCGCCGCAGTGGCGGTCGGCCAGGTCCTTCAGGCGCCGCGTGATCCACTCGTAGTCGGCCTCCACCAGCCCGAGCTGGCCGAGGTCGTCTTCGCGGTGGGCGTCGAAGCCGGCGCTGATGAACAGCATCTGCGGGCGGAACTCTTCGAGCCGCGACATCCACATCACGTCGATGATCTCGCGCACCTCCATGCCGCGGGTGTAGGGCGGGATCGGCACGTTGACCATGTTGGTGCCCATCGGCACCGCGCCGCTGTTGGGGTAGAGCGGATGCTGGAAGAAGCTGGCCATCAGCACGCGCTCGTCGCCGGCGATGATGTCCTCGGTGCCGTTGCCGTGGTGCACGTCGAAGTCGATGATCGCCACGCGCTTCAAGCCCAGCACGTCGAGCGCATGGCGCGCGGCGAT
>JAURXG010000222.1 GCA_030654555.1 Aquabacterium sp. | reverse complement strand
GGTCGTGGCGCGGGCCGGGCGACCAGCTCCAGCGGCCACCGATCACCAGCCAGGAGCCGTAGTGGAACGGTGCAAAGCCCCAGGGTGCGGCGTCGATCCAGGTCCAGCCCCAGGGCGCCACCCAGGCCCAGCGGCCGTCCTGGAACGGCGCCCAGCCCGGCGCCAGCAGCCGCGGCTGCCAGACGTTGCCCAGCTCGGGGTCGTTGACCCAGTCGCCGTGGCGGTCCAGGTCCTGCCAGCCGGTCATGCCGGGGGGCACGTGGCGGGCGCTCTGCGGGGCGTCGTCCTGGCGCTCGTCGCGTGCCACCCAGTCGGCGAAGTTGTCGCGCTCCACCGCCGCCCAGGCGTAGCGCGTGGTGCCGGGCGGGTCTTGCCACAGGTCGGCACGGCGGCCGGCGGCGATGGTCAGCGCGCTGTCGTGGCTCTCGAATCGCAGCTCGCCGCGCCAGGCGGTGGCCTGGGTGGCATCGCGGTCACGGTCGAGCCGGTAGTGGCCGGGACGCATCGGCAACCAGCGGCCTTCGCGGGTGAGCATCGTCACCGGGCCGAAGCCGTCCTGGTCGACGGCCGCCAGCCGCACCGCCAGGCTGCCCGCCTGCAGATGCAGCAGCACGCCTTGCTCGTCGAGTTGTGGCAGCCACAACTCGGCATCGGCGCCCAGCCGCAGCGTGGTGCTGCCAACGCGCAGTTCGGCGCGCCCGCCCGGGCCGGTGCGCAGGCGGTCGCCCGCGGCGATCGGCCAGTTGCGCAGCGGCTGCTGATCGGTGGAGGCCACCCAGCGGCCACTGTCGCGGTCGTACCAGCGCACGTCGCCGGTCAGCGCGCTCAGGCGCCCGACCAGGGTCGGCAGTTCGCCGGGCAAGGCGCCGGCGCTCGCCGATCGGGGCAGCACGGCCAGCGCCGTCAACAGCAGCAGGGCCAGGCCGGCCCAGACCCAGCCGGCCGGCTGCAATTTGGAGGTGAAACGGGACACGCGCATCGCGGTTCTCCACCGCCCGCCAACGGGGCAGCTTGCCTTTACAACGCGCACCGGGCGGGTGCGGCTGACGCGAGGGTGTTACCGCCTTGTAAAGCCGCGTTGCGCCGGCTCAATCGTCGCTGGGGTTGTCACCCAGTTCGGGGAACAGCACGCTGGTGAAGCCCAGTTGCGTCAGGTCGCGCATGCGGGTGGGATAGAGCCGGCCGATCAGGTGATCGCACTCGTGCTGCACCACCCGGGCATGGAAGCCCTCGGCCTCGCGGTCGATGGCCTGGCCGAGCGGATCGAAGCCGGTGTAGCGGATGCGCTGCCAGCGCGGCACCTTGCCCCGCAGCCCCGGCACCGACAGGCAGCCCTCCCAGCCGTCCACCTCGTCGGCGCCCAGTGGTGTGATCTGCGGGTTCAGCAGCACCGTCAGCGGCACCGGCGGGGCCTCGGGGTAGCGCTCATTGCGCTCGAAGCCGAAGATCACCACCTGCAGGTCGACGCCGATCTGCGGCGCGGCCAGCCCGGCGCCGTTGGCGGCCACCATGGTGTCCTGCATGTCGGCCACCAGCGCGGCCAGTTCGGCCGTGCCGAACTGGCGCACCGGCTGCGCCACGCGCAGCAGGCGCGCATCGCCCATCTTCAGGATCTCGCGAATCGCCATGGTGATGTGCCGCCCGTATCAGGCCACGCGCAGGCAGGGCTGGCCCGCCGCCGCCTGCACCCGGCCCACCACCGCCGCCTGCTCGAAACCATGGCGGCGGAAGATCGCCAGCACCTGGTCCAGCGCCTGCGGCTCGCAGGCCACCAGCAGGCCGCCGCTGGTCTGCGGATCGGTCATCAGCGCGCGGTCGACGTCGGCCAGGCGGTCGGCCACCACCACGTCGGCGCCGTAGCCGGCCCAGTTGCGGCCCGACGCGCCGGTGATGTGGCCTTGCTCGGCCAGCGCGCGCACGCCCGACAGCAGCGGCACCGAGGCCCAGTCGAGCTGCACCTCGCAGCGCGCGCCGCGCGCCATCTCCAGCGCATGACCGGCCAGGCCGAAGCCGGTGACGTCGGTGATCGCGTGCACGCCCGGCAATTCGGCCAGGTCGGGCCCGGGGGTGTTCAGCTTGGTGGTGTTGGCGATCATCTGGGCATAACCCGCCTCGCCCAGCTCGCCCTTCTTCAGCGCCGCGCTCATCACGCCCACGCCCAGCGGCTTGCCCAGCACCAGCACGTCGCCCGGGCGCGCATCGGCATTGCGCTTGACCCGCTTGGGATGGATCAGGCCCAGCGCCACCAGGCCGTAGATGGCTTCGACCGAGTCGATGGTGTGGCCGCCGGCGATGGGGATGCCCGCGGTGCGGCAGATCGACGCGCCACCCTCGAGCACCTTGCCGATGGTGGCGGTGGACAGCACGTTGATCGGCATGCCCACCAGCGCCAGCGCCAGGATCGGCCGCCCGCCCATCGCGTAGACGTCGCTGATGGCGTTGGTGGCGGCGATGCGGCCGAAGTCGAACGGATCGTCGACGATGGGCATGAAGAAGTCGGTGGTGGCGATCAGCGCCTGCTCGTCGTTGAGCTGGTAGACGGCCGCATCGTCGGCGGTCTCGATGCCCACCAGCAGCTCTTTCGGGATCGGCATCGCCGCGGTGCCCTTGAGGATCTCGGACAACACCCCGGGCGCGATCTTGCAGCCGCAGCCGCCGCCGTGCGAGAGCGAGGTCAATCGGGGTTCGGTGATCTTGTCGGGGGCATTCATCATCGGGCTCCAGGAGGGTGAGAGCTGAGCAGCGTGGCCACCAGGTGGCGCAGCGTGGCGGCTTCCGCAGCGGGCGCAAACAGCGGCGCGCGGGCGGCACACTGCCGTTGCAGGGCCGCCAGCATATCGGCATCGTCGCGGGCGCGCTGCAGCAGGGCTGCCAGCGCCGCATCGTCGCCGGGCGGAAACGTCCCGGCGTAGTCGCTGCCCAGCAGCCCGAGGTTGCCGTCGATGTGCGAGGCGATCACCGGCGTGCCGCTGCGCAGCGCCTCGATCACCACATGCGCGCCGCCCTCCATGCGGCTGGGGTGCACCAGCACATGCGCGGCCTGGATGCGTTCGCGCACCCGGGCGTGCGGCAGCGCGCCCAGCCAGCGGTAGTGGGGCTGCGCGGCCGCCAGCGCCGCGGCCTCGGCGCCCAGCGCCGGATCGAGCGCGGCGCCGATGTGGTCGAGCAGGATGTCGGCACGCCCGGCCAGGCGGCGCGCCGCGGCGAAGTAGGTGCGCGGGTCTTTCTCGTCGCGCAGATGGCCCACCATCAGCGCGCGCAGGTGGCGGGCGGTCTTGGGCAGCGCCTGGCGCTGGCTGCAGGACTGCAGTACCACCTGGCACTTGGCCCGCAGCGCGGCAGGCAATCGCTGCGCACCCAGTGCGTTGAGCACCACCAGCGCATCGGCCAGCGCCAGCGAGCGCTGCGCGTGGGCATCCTGGTCGATGTCGCGGTACAGGTCGGTCCCGGTCAGCACCAGCAGCAGCGGGCGCTGTGGGTGGGCGGCCTTCCAGGCCGCGATCGACGGCGCCGAGCGGCGGGCGTGCAGCGCGATCATCAACGCCGGATCGCCGGCATCGCCGGGCTGCCAGCGCGCCGTGAGCTGCACACGGTAAGCTGCGCCCAGCATGCCGGCCCAGCGACGGGCGGTCTGCCAGTTGCCGTTGTTGGCATCAGCCAGCGCGGGCGTGACGATGACGATGGAACTTGAATGCACGATGCAAGCGTAACCGCTGCCGCCGCGGCGGCCCGGCAAGGCAGCGCGGCCGCACTGGCCGCCGCACTGATCGACAGCCGCCGCGACACGCTGGCCACCTTCGAGACCTACCGCCAGGCCCTGCCCGGCCTGCAGGTGCCGCAGCGCACCGAGCTGAACCCGCCACTGTGGGAACTGGGGCACATCGGCTGGTTCCAGGCCTGGTGGCTGCAGCGCTTTGCAGGCCGCAGGCAAGGCCACCGCGCTGACCCCGACGCGCCGCGCCGGCCCGCCGCGCGGCCCGACGCCGATGCGCTGTACAACTCCAGCCTGGTGCCGCACGCCCGCCGCTGGTCGTTGCCGCTGCCCGATGCCGAAGCCACCTGCGCCGAGCTGGCCGATCAACTGCAGACCACGCTGGCGCTGCTGGCCGAGGTGGACGATCGTGGCCCGCAGCGGCACGATCCGCTGTACTTCTTCCGCCTGGCGCTGCTGCATGAAGACATGCACCACGAGGCCGCGCTGTACATGGCCCAGGGCCTGGGGGTGGCGATCGCCGATGCCCGCTGGCAGGCGGCGGCGCTGTCCGAACCGCCGACGCCGCTGACGCTGGAAGCCGGCCAGTGGCGCCTGGGCAGCGAGGCGGACGCCGGCTTCGCCTTCGACAACGAGCTCGGCGCACACCCGGTGGCCGTGCCGGCCACGCGCCTGGACGCCCAGGTCGTGCGCTGGGCCGAGTACCTGCCCTTCGTCGAGGCGGGCGGCTACACCGACGCGCAGTGGTGGAGCGAGGCGGGCTGCCGCTGGCTGGCGCAGACGCTGCCCCGCGCGCCGCGCTACCTGCGCAGCGACGGCAGCGGCTGGCAACAGTGGCGGCATGGCCAGTGGCAGGCGCTCAACCCGCAACGGCCCGCCTGCCACCTGACCTACCACGAGGCCGAGGCCTGGTGCCGCTGGGCCGGCCGCCGCCTGCCCGCCGAAGCCGAGTGGGAGCGCGCGGCGATCGACCACCCGGCGTCCTTCCGCTGGGGCGACGTCTGGGAGTGGACGGCCAGCCCGTTTGCGCCCTACCCTGGCTTCACGCCCCACCCCTACCGGGACTACTCGGCGCCGTGGTTCGACGGCCGCCCGGTGCTGCGCGGCGCTTCGTTCATGACCCAGCCGCGATTGCGCCATCCGCGCTACCGCAACTACTTTCCGGCGCAGCGCAACGACGTGCCGGCCGGCTTTCGCAGCTGCGCCCTTTAGGCACCCTTCAGGCACCCTGGACGCACCCTGCAGGCGCCATGCCGGCGCCCGGGTGGCCGCCGCTCAGCCGCCGGCCAGGAACACGCCGAACCAGCCTTGCGCATCGCTCCAGCGCTGCACCCGGGCAAAGCCGGCGTCGCGCAACAAGGCGGCAAAGCCCTCGGGCGTCCATTTGTACGAGTTCTCGGTGTGCACCCGCTCGCCGGCCTCGAAGTGGCGCTCGGCACCCGGCCAGCGCACCGTGGTGGCCGCGCGCGCTTGCAGGTGCATCTCGATGCGCGATTCCGGCGCGTTGAACAGCGCCACATGGCGCCAGCCGCGCAGGTCGAAGTCGGCGCCGAGCAGGCGGTTCAGGTGATTCAGCAGGTTCAGGTTGAAGGCGGCGGTGACCCCCAGCGCGTCGTCGTACGCGGCTTCCAGCAGCGCTGTCGGCTTGACCAGGTCGACGCCGATCAGCAGCCCGCCGCCGCCCGCCAGCGCGCGGGCCTCGCGCAGCAGGCGCAGCGCGTCGTCGGGCGCGAAGTTGCCGATGCTCGAGCCCGGGTAGAACACCAGCGCCGGGCCGTCCACCAGATCGGCGGGCAGCTGCAAGCGGCTGGAGAAGTCGAGCCCCACGCCGACCAGGTCCATCGCCGGGTGCTCACGCTGCAGGCCTTGCAGCGCCTGGTGCAGGAACGACACCGAGATGTCCACCGCCACATAGCGCCGCGGCTGCAGCACCGGAAACAGCCGCGCCGCCTTGGCGCAATTGCCCGCGCCCAGATCCACCATCACCGGCCGCAGGCCGGTCAGCGCCTGCACCGCCTCGACAATGGCCGGGGCATTTGCCTCGAAGATGGCCGCCTCGGTGCGGGTGGGGTAGTACTCGTCCAGCGCGGTGATGGCGTCGAACAGCCGCGACCCCAGCGGATCGTAGAAGAACTTGGGCGAGACCTGGGCCGGGCTGGCCTGCAGCCCGGCGGCGGCTTCGGCGGCCAGCGCGTGATCGTCGATCCGGTGCAACTGGAAGAAGTGCGGTGTGTTCATCGTAGACGCGGTGGGCAGGGTCGGCAGCATGGGCCATGGCGCTTGAAGACCTGCGGACCACTCTAGCAGCCCGACCCGGATAGAGTGGCGGCCTGCCACCCTTCACCCCACCTGGAGCCAACCCCCATGATCAGCCTGTCCCCGTCGCGCACCCTCAAGACGCTGATGAGCTGCGCGCTCATCGCCTTCGGTGCCGTCGCCCATGCCCAGCAGGTGTTCCGCATGACGGCCATCCCCGACGAATCGCCCACCGAGCTGGCGCGCAAGGCCGCGCCGCTGGTGAAGTACCTCGAGGGCAAGCTGGCGATGAAGGTCGAGTTCACGCCGGTGACCGACTACGCCGCCTCGGTGGAGGCGCTGGTCAACAAGAAGATCGACATGGCCTGGTTCGGCGGCTTCACCTTCGTGCAGGCCAACGTGCGCTCGGGCGGCAAGATGATCCCGCTGGTGCAGCGCGAGGAGGACGAGAAGTTCCGCTCGGTGTTCATCACCAGCGATGCGGCCATCCAGGGCCTGGCCGACCTGAAGGGCAAGGACGTCAGCTTCGGCTCGCAGAGCAGCACCTCGGGCCACCTGATGCCGCGCAGCTTCCTGCTGCAGGCCGGGGTCAACCCCGACAAGGATTTCCGCCGCGTCGCCTTCAGCGGCGCGCACGACGCCACCATCGCCGCGGTGGCCTCGGGCAAGGTGCAGGCCGGCGCGCTGAACATCTCGGTGTGGGAGAAGTTCGTCGCCGACAAGAAGGTCGACCCGGCCAAGGTGCGCGCCTTCTACACCACCCCGCCCTACTACGACTACAACTGGACGGTGCACGCCGACATGCCCGCCGCGCTGCGCGAGAAGATCAGCCAGGCCTTCCTGGCGCTGAGCCGCGACACGGCCGAGGGCAAGGAGATCCTCGAGCTGCAGCGGGCCACGCGCTTCGTGCCCAGCAAGGCCGACAACTACAAGGGCATCGAGACCGCCGCGCGCAGCGCCGGCCTGCTGTGAGGCCGGTGCGTCCGTGAAGCTCGACCTGCTGACGGTGGCTGCGCGCCACCCGGCTGCGCGCAGCGGCTCGGCACCCGCGCTGCGGTCGCTCCGCCTGCAGGTCGGGTCGGGCGAGCAGGTGGCCATCATCGGCCCCTCGGGCGCCGGCAAGACCACGCTGCTGCAGCTGATGGCCTGCGCGTTGCCGCCCTCGGCCGGCACGCTGCAGATCGACGGACAAGACCCGTGGACGCTGCCGCGGCGTGACCTGCAGCGGCTGCGCGGGCGGCTGTTCCTGGCGCCGCAGGTGCCGCCGCTGCCACCGCGTCAGCGCGTGGTCACCGCGGTGCTGGCCGGGCGGCTGCCGGCGATGAGCCTGGCCGCCAGCCTGCGCTCGCTGTTCTACCCCAGCGACATCCCCGCCGCGCACGAGGCGCTCGAGCGCTTCGACCTGGCCGACAAGCTGTTCGAACGCGTCGACCGCCTGTCGGGTGGCGAGCGCCAGCGCGTGGGCCTGGCGCGCGCGCTGCTGGCGCCGGCCCGGCTGTGGCTGGTCGACGAGCCGCTGTCGGCACTCGACCCCACGCGCGCCGAACAGGCCATGAACACGCTGGTGCACGAGGCCACCGCGCGCGGCGTCACGCTGGTGGCCACGCTGCACCAGGTGGAGATGGCACTGGCGCACTTCCCGCGCATCGTCGGCCTGCGCGACGGCGAGCTGGTCTTCGACCTGCCCGCGGCCGAGGTCAGCCGCGCGCGGCTGCAGCGCCTGTATGCCCAGCACGAGCACGAGTTGCGCGGCGACGTGCCGTTGCCACCCGACGAACCCGCCCCCGCCGCACCGGCGCCGGCGGTGATGAACTGCCGCTGAGGCGACGCCCCGGATGTCCGCCACCGCGCTGCAGCCTCCGCCCCGTCGTTCGTCGCGGCGCGCACCCGAACGCGACCCGGCGTGGCTGTCGCGCCTGTTCTGGCTGGGTGCGGCGCTGGTGCTGCTGTGGCCGATGGCGGTGGCCACCGAGTTCAGGCCCTGGATCCTGTTCGAGGCCAGGAACCTCGAGGTCACCGGGCAGTTCCTCGGCAGCTTCCTGCCACCGGCACATTCGGCCGACTTCCTGGCGCTGGTGGCGCGCGAATCCTGGCGCACCGTGGCCATCGCCACCGCCGGCCTGACGCTGGCGCTGGGCGTGGCGGTGCCGCTCACGCTGCTGTCGGTGCGGGTGCTGTCGATCTCGGCGCTGTCGGGCCGCATGGCACGCGGGCCGGCCGCGTTGCGCCAGGCGGTGCGCTGGTTGCTGATCGTGCTGCGCAGCGTGCCCGAGCTGGTCTGGGCGCTGGTGTTCGTGCGGGTGGTGGGCCTGGGACCGACCGCCGGGGTGCTGGCCATCGCACTGACCTACGGCGGCATGCTCGGCAAGGTCTACGCCGAGATCCTGGAAAGCGGCGAGCCCCACACCACCGAGACGCTGCTGCGCAACGGCAGCTCGCGGCTGCAGGCCTTCTGCTTCGGCCTGCTGCCGCAGAACGCGGCCGAGCTGACCAGCTACACCGTCTACCGCTGGGAATGCGCGATCCGCAGCTCGGTGGTGCTGGGCTTCGTCGGCGGCGGCGGGCTGGGCCAGCAGATGGACAACTCGATGAAGATGTTCAACGGCAGCGAGGTGGCCACGATGCTGGCGGTGTTCGTCGCGCTGGTGGCGCTGGCCGACCGGGTGAGCGCCGGCCTGCGCCGCGCGCTGGGTTGATCGACGATGAGCCTGCGCCCTGCCGCGAATCAACCCTACCGGCTGCCGCCGCCGCTGTTCAACGCGCGCTGCCGCGCCTGCTGGTTCACCGCCGCGGTGCTGCTGCTGATCGTCGCCAGCTTCTGGACGCTGGACCTGCAGTGGGCGCAGTTCCTGTCGCTGGACGCCGCGCGCAGCATGGGCCGCTTCATCGCCGAGTTCTTTCCGCCCGACACCTCGCCCGAGTTCCTGCGCCAGGTGGCCATCGGCACCGTCGAGACGCTGGCGATGTCGGCCTTCGGCACCACGCTGGCCGCGGGCGCCGGGCTGCTGCTGGCCTTGCCCGCCAGCCGCCTGCACGAGGGCGACGCCGCCCGGGGCCGCCTGCCCACCCGGCTGCTGCTGAACGCACTGCGCGCCATCCCCGAGCTGGTGTGGGCCGGCCTGCTGCTGATCGCCGCCGGCCTGGGGCCGTTTGCCGGCACGCTGGCGCTGGCCGCGCACACCACCGGCGTGCTGGGCCGGCTGTTCGCCGAGGCGCTGGAGAACGCGCCGCCTGGCCCGGGTGCCGCGCTGCGTGCACAAGGCGTGGGCAACCTGCGCATCTTTCTGTATGCCACGCTGCCGCAGGTGCTGCCGCAGCTGATGAGCTACACGCTGTACCGCTGGGAGAACAACATCCGTGCCGCCGCCGTGCTGGGCGTGGTGGGCGCAGGCGGGCTGGGCCAGCTGCTGGCCTTCCACATGGGCCTGTTCCACATGGGCAAGACCGCCACCATCCTGGGCGCGATGCTGGCCCTGGTGGGCCTGGTCGATGCGCTGAGCTACGCCACCCGCCGCGGCCTGACGCGATGAGCCCTGGCCACCGGCACCTGCCCCGGCCCCGGTGCAAACCCCAGGGCGGTAACCTTTGCCCCCCGACCAGCGACCGATGGTCGGGTCTTTGCGCCCGCCCCGCCTCCACCTGATGCCCCCTCATGCAAGCCCTGCTGCCCCAGCTCAACCCCGTCCAGGCCTGGTGGGTGCTGTCCCTGGCCATCCTGCTGGAGGTGGGGGGTACCACCTGCATGCGGCTGAGCGAGGGCTTCAGCCGGCTCACGCCCTCGCTGCTGATCTTCGTCTTCTACGCCGGCTCGTTCGCGCTCAACGTGCTGGTCATCCGGGTGCTGGGCCTGAGCGTCACCTACGCGGTGTGGTGCGGCGTGGGCACGCTGGCCACCACGCTGATCGGCTGCCTGTACTTCAAGGAGCCGGCCACCGCGCTGAAGATGGCCAGCACCGGCCTGATCGTGATGGGCGTGATGGGCATGCACCTGGCTTCGCGCAACACGGCCTGAACCCACCATGCCCGGCACCTCGCCCAACCAGCTGTCGATCGAGCGCTACCGCCGCCACGCCGCGGGCTACGACGCGTCGGCCCGGCGCACGATGGCGCTGCGCCTGCGCACCATCGCGCTGCTGCGCCTGCAACCGGGCGAGGTCGTGCTGGACGTCGGCGCCGGCACGGGCCTCAGCTATGCCCCGTTGCTGCAGGCGGTCGGCCCGCACGGGCGCGTGCTGGCCGTCGAGCAGAGCCCCGAGATGTTCGCCCAGGCCGAGCGGCGCGTGCAACAGCACGGTTGGCAGCGGGTGTGGCACTGCCGAGCCGCGGCCGAGGTGGTGCAGCTGCCCGAGCCGGCCGATGCCGTGCTCTTCAACTACGTGCACGACATCACCCGCAACCCGCAGGCGGTGGCCAACCTGCTGCGCCAGGCCAGGCCGGGCGCGCGGGTGGCGATGGCCGGCATGAAGTTCTTTCCCTGGTGGACCGGGCCATTGAACCTGCTGGCCTGGTTGAAGAACCGCCCCTACAACGCCCGCGCCGCCGACCTGTGGCACCCCTGGGACCTGGTGCAGGCGCGCTGCGATCGCTTCGAGCGCTGGTCCACCCAGGCCGGCATGGGCTACATCGCCCACGGCATCACGCGGTTCACACCGTCATGACCGTCATGACCGCCCTGCCCCACCCCGCCCAGCCCGCCGCCCCACTGGCCGAACGCTGGGCGGCCGTGCGTGCGCAGACGCTGTTGCTGGCCGCGCCGCTGAGCGAGGCCGACTGCCAGGTGCAATCGATGCCCGACGCCAGCCCGGTCAAGTGGCACCTGGCGCATGTCACCTGGTTCTTCGAGACCTTCGTGCTCGAGCGGCACGAGCGCGGCTTCAAGCCCCATCGTGAGCCGTACCGCGTGCTGTTCAACAGCTACTACAACGGCGTGGGCGATCAGCACCCGCGCACGCAGCGCGGCCTGATCACCCGCCCCGGCCTGGCCGAGGTGCTGGCCTACCGCGCCCAGGTCGATGCGCGAGTGGCCGCGCTGCTGGCCGCCCCCCATGCGGGCGAGGTGGACACGCTGGTCGAACTGGGCCTGCAGCACGAGCAGCAGCACCAGGAGCTGATCCTCACCGACGTGCTGCACCTGCTGTCGTGCAACCCGCTGGCGCCGGCCTACCAGCCACGCGGGCCTCTGGCCCAGGTAGCGCCGGTGGCACAGGCCTGGCTGCCGATGGCGGGCGGTCTGGTCGACATCGGCCATGACGGCACGGGCTTCGCCTTCGACAACGAGGCGCCGCGGCATGGGCACTACCTGCGGCCGTACGCGCTGGCCCGGCGGCCCAGCAGCCATGGCGAGTGGCTCGCCTTCGTCGCCGACGGCGGCTATGCCGACGCCCGCTGGTGGCTGTCGGCCGGCTGGGACTGGGTGCGCAGCCAGCGCATCGAGGCGCCGTTGTACTGGCGCCGCAGCGGCAACGCGCAGCCCGACGACTGGCACCGCTTCACGCTGCACGGGCTGGTGCCGGTGGATGCGCACACGCCGATCACCCACATCAGCTACTTCGAGGCCGATGCCTTTGCACGCTGGTGGTCGGCCCAGCACCCGGCCCAGCCACCGGCGCGCCTGCCCACCGAGGCCGAGTGGGAGCAGGCCGCGCAACGGCAGCCCGCGGCGTTGCTGGCGGCGGGCAATTTCCTCGAATCGGGCTCGCTGGACCCGATGCCGGCGTCGCCGGCGCCAACCGGGCCGCTGCAGCTGCTGGGCGACGTGTGGGAATGGACGGCCAGCCCCTACACGCCGTACCCGGGCTTTCGGGCCTGGGACGGCGCGGTGGGCGAATACAACGCCAAGTTCATGGTCAACCAGATGGTGCTGCGCGGTGGCTCCTGCGCCACGCCGCGCAGCCACATCCGGCCCAGCTACCGCAACTTCTTCCCCACCGACACCCGCTGGCAGTTCAACGGCCTGCGCCTGGCACGCGATGAACCCTGAAGCGCCCCTGCCCACCCACCTGCCCGGCATCCGGCGCGCCGCCCGGCCGCGCATCGGCCTGCTGTTCAGCTACGACTGGGACACGCTGGGCTTCGGCCGGCAGGCCGGGCAGTTCCAGTTCGACCAGGCCGGCTTCGACCTGTTCTCGTTTCCCAGCAACGCGCGCTTGGTCGGTTTCGACCTGATGCGCTTTGCCACGCGCCAGGCCCAGCACGGCAAGCGCCACGGCTGGGCCGGCGTGGTGTCGCACCACGAGCAGTTCGGTGCGCTGGCCGCCGCGCTGGTGGCCGAGCAGCTGGGCCTGCCCGGCACGCCGGTGGATGCCATCCTGGCCTGCCAGCACAAGCTGCATGCGCGCCGGGTGATGCAGCAGGTGTGCCCCGAGGCCAACCTGCGCTTCGCCGATCTGGAGGCGCAGTACGGCGGCGAGGTGCCCGCCGACATCGCCTACCCGGTCTATGTCAAACCGGTGAAGG
Source organism: Aquabacterium sp. (assembly GCA_030654555.1). GTDB lineage: Bacteria > Pseudomonadota > Gammaproteobacteria > Burkholderiales > Burkholderiaceae_C > Pseudaquabacterium. The sequence goes on along the minus strand of JAURXG010000222.1, from coordinate 3,161 downwards.
CCGCGTTCTCGGTGCTGGCGCGGCGCGTCGACAACCATGCCGAGCTGCACCGCCACACCCGCTTCGGCCGGCGCGAGCTGTGGGTCATCCGCCGCCTGGTCGAGCCCTTCGAGCGCGTGGCGCGCCAGCGCCTGCCGCAGGCCGGCACGGCCCACCGCATGATGCTTGAGGAGCCGGTGGCCGCCGCGCAGTTCAACCTCGACGGCTGGGTCTACAACGGCCGCGCCCATGCACTGGGCGTGGTGGACGCGGTGATGTACCCCGGCACCCAGGCCTTCATGCGCTGGGAGCACCCCAGCCGGCTGGGCGCCGAGGTGCAGGCGCGTGCCCTCGACGTGGCGCAGCGCTTCCTGGCCGCGGTGGGCTTCACCCACGGCATGTTCAACATCGAGTTCTTCCACGATCCGGCCACCGGCCGGTTGAGCGTGATCGAGGTCAACCCGCGGCTGGCCTCGCAGTTCTCCGACCTGTACCAGCGTGTGCACGGCATCGATCCACATGCGATGTCGCTGGCGCTGGCGCTGGGCGACGACCCGGCTGCGCTGCCGCGCGTCGCGCCGGTGGGCGGCGCCGCGGCCAGCCTGGTCTACCGTGCCTTCAGCGCCGACGCCGCGCCAGCCATGCCCGGCGCGGCGCAGCGCGCGGCACTGGCGCGGCAGTTCCCCGACGCCCTGCTGTTCACCTTCCCCAAGAGCGGCCATGCGCTGGCGCGCGACTTCAAGTGGCTGGGCAGCCACCGCTACGGCATCCTGCACGTGCATGGCCGCGACGACGCCCACCTGCGCCAGCGCGCCGAGGCCGCCAGCGCGCTGATCGGCTGGACACCCCCCTATGCCGACTGCCTGGGCCACGTGCCCGGCACCGGCACCAACCCCGCCCCCGTGCACCAACTCATCCCCGGAGCCAGCCCATGACCCCCACGCTCACCCACCCCGGCGCGCTGTGGCGCCGCCTCACGCTCGCGCTGTTCGCCGCCTTGGCGCTGGCGCTGAGCGGCTGTTCCGCGATGCGCGCGCAGAACCCCGATTCACCGCTCAAGCCGGTGCGCGCCATCGCCATGGACGGCGACGCGCACGTGATGCTCGACGGCCACGACGTGGTGGCCTACTTCACGCTGGGCCGCCACGCGCTGGGCCAGCCGCAGATCAAGAGCGTGTACCAGGGCGTGACCTTCCGCTTCGCCAGCGCCGAGCACAAGGCCTTGTTCGACGCGGCGCCGACCCGGTACCTGCCGCAGTACGGCGGCTTCTGCGCCAACGGCATCGTCTACGGCATCCCCTGGGGCGGTGATGCCGACACCTGGCGCATCATCGACGGCAAGCTCTACATCTTCGGTGGCGCCGGCTCGCGCGATGCCTTCGAGCTCGACATCCCAGGCAACCTGAAGCTGTCGCAGCAGTACTGGACCGACGAGGTGGCCGGCAGCAACAGCTTCTGGCAGCGCAGCAAGCGCATGGTGTTGCGCGTGCCGCACTACAAGAGCGGCAGCGAGCTGGCCAAGCTGGTCGCCGATGCCAAGGCCCGCAAGCCCTGATGCCCGACCGGGCCGCGTGATGCGGCGCTCAGCGCGGGTAGCCCAGCGCCGGCTGGCCCACGCCTTCGGCCGCGCGCCAGCCCGGCGGCTTGGCCAGCAGGTTCTGCGCCAGGCTGCCGGGGTCGTAGTCGGGATAGGCCTGGCCCGGGTGCCGGGCCAGCCACTCGGCGCGGATCTCGGCGCCCGTCCGGTAATGCGGCACGCGGTGCAGGTAGGCCGCCAGCGAGGCGCCGCGCCAGCCGCGCTCGCGCAGCCCGGGCCACAGGCGGTCGGCATGGTCGATGTGCCAGGCCGGGTCCAGCGACCAGGCCGCCTGGCCCAGCACGTCGCCGAAGATGAACAAGCGCCCGTCGCGCACCGCCCAGGCGGTGGGGTCGCTGCCCAGCTTGATGCCGTAGGCCGCGCCGCTGGCGCAGAAGCCGCCGTACTGCGGCTCGTAGCGCGCCGGATCGGCCTCGAACATCCGCTGGTGCTCGGGGCTGGCGAACAGGTAGCTGCGGTCGGGCAGGTCGATCCGCAGCCCCGGGTCGCCGCGCGTCGGCTGGCCGCGGGTGAAGTAGGCCACCGGGTCGTGGCCCAGCAGCATCACCGGCCGGCCCACGGCCGACGGCACGGTGGCGTAGGGCGTGCCGCAGCCCGCCAGCAGCAGCAGGGCCAGCAGGCCTGCCATCCAGCTCACCATCGATCGCAGCATGGGGTTCTCCTCGAAGCTGGCACCGGTTATGCCACAGCTTGAGCCGCTGGCGCGCAGCCGATCGACCCGCCGTGCGCTGCTGCTGGGCGCCGGCGGCGCGCTGCTGCTGCCCGGCTGCAGCCTCGACGCCGACCGCGACCACGACGGCGCCGATGCACCGCAGGCCGCGCCGCTGCCCACCGCCCCGCGCGTGGCCTGGGTGTTCGGCTCGGGCGGGCCGCGCGGCTTCGTGCACGTGGGCGTGCTCAAGGCGCTGGCCGAGCTGCAGCTGCAGCCCGACGTGATCGTCGGCGCATCGGCCGGCGCGCTGGTCGGCACCCTGTACGCGGCCGGCCTCGACGCCGCGGCGATCGAGCGCCAGGCACTGGACCTGCAACCCTGGCAGCTGCTGCGCTGGCAACTCGTGGGCACCGAACGCTGGGCGGCCGACGGCCTGGCCAGCTGGGTCAACCAGCAGCTCGACGCCCGGCCGCTGCAGGCCCTGCCCACGCCGATGGTCTGCGCCGCGCAGCGGCTGCGCGACGGCGCGGTGATCGGGTTCTCCCGCGGCAACGCCGGCCTGGCGGTGCAGGCCTCGTCGGCGATCGAGGGCCAGCTGGCGCCGCTGACCATCCGTCGCGAGCGTTATGCCGACGCCGACCTGCGCATGCCGCTGCCGGTACGCCTGGCCCGCGCGCTGGGTGCCACGCGGGTGCTGGCGGTGGACGCCTCGGCGCATGAAGACCGCGCGCCCGAAGGCGCCCGCAGCTACCGCGAGGGTGATCTGCGCAAGCGCGCCCTCACCCGGCCCGATGCGCTGCTGGCCGACGTGCTGCTGCACCCCGACTTCGGCTACTGGGTGAGCCTGAGCCGCGAATTCCGCGAACGCGCCATCGCCGCGGGCTACCGCGCCACGCTGGCCGACGCGGCGCGGCTGCAGGCGCTGCACGCGCG
>JAURXG010000232.1 GCA_030654555.1 Aquabacterium sp. | reverse complement strand
GTCGCCGGCGACGTGATGGTGTTGCGCTACCTGGGCCCCAAGGGCGGCCCGGGCATGCCCGAAATGCTGGCGCCCACCGGCGCGCTGATCGGCCAGGGCCTGGGCGAGAGCGTGGGCCTGGTCACCGACGGCCGCTTCTCGGGGGGCACCTGGGGCATGGTGGTGGGCCACGTGGCGCCCGAGGCCTACGCCGGCGGCAACATCGCGCTGGTGCACGAGGGCGACTCGATCACCATCGACGCGCACCGGCTGCTGCTGCAGCTCAACGTCGACGATGCCGAACTGGCGCGCCGCCGCGCCACCTGGGTGCAGCCGGCGCCGCGCTACACCCGCGGCGTGCTGGCCAAGTTTGCGCACAACGCGTCGAGCGCCAGCTCGGGCGCGGTGCTCGACAAGTTCGAGTGAGGCGCGCCGCGCCACCTGGTGCGGGGTGCTGGGCGCGCGGTCAGTGGTCGCTGCGCGTCGGCCGTTCCTGCTTGGGTGGCGGGTTGGCACCGCTGCCCGGGCGCGGCGCGCGCAGCCCCAGCGACTCGAACTGCGCCTCGCGGCGCTTGGCGGCCTTCTCGTCTTCCCGGCGCATGGCCGCGCGTTGGGTCATGCCGGTGCCATCGGCAAACTTCCACCACACCGCCGCCAAGGCGAACGGTGCCAGCACCACCCACCATGGCCAGCCCGCGACGAAGCCGAAGCCGGCCAGCTTCAGCAACACCAGGATCACCCCCAAGCCCACCAGCCACATCGCTGCGCCCCTTCGTGCAAGCCCGGGCCGACAGCGGGGTGTCAACCTGTGCGGGCTAGAATTCGTTCAGGAGACTGTAGTCCAGCCCTGCCCCGTTGTTACACCCAAATTCGAAAGCGCACCATGAAGAAAATCGCCTTGATCGCTGCTCTGGCCGCCGTGGTGGCCGCGCCGGCCTTCGCCAACGCCGACCTGGCCCAGAAGAAGAGCTGCATGGCCTGCCATGCCACCGACAAGAAGCTGGTCGGCCCGGCCTACAAGGACGTGGCCGCCAAGTACGCCGGCCAGAAGGACGCCGCCGCCAAGCTGGCCGACAAGATCCAGAAGGGTGGCACGGGCGTGTGGGGCCAGATCCCGATGCCCGCGAACCCCGCCGTGTCCGCCGACGAAGCCAAGCAACTGGCCGCCTGGGTGCTGACGATCAAATAAGCCGCAGCGCTGCGGTCCGTGCAAAGCCCGCGTCATGCGGGCTTTGTCGTTTCTGGAACCCGCCGCTGCGGCGCTGCGCTATCGTGCACGTCGATGCAGGAGCCACAGCGCAGCGTGATCGACATCGAGGCCTCGGGCTTCGGTCGGCAGAGTTACCCGATCGAGGTGGGCTTCGTGCGTGACGATGGCCAGGCCTGGTGCAGCCTGGTCCTGCCCGCCGGCGACTGGCTGCATTGGGACGCGCAGGCCGAGCGCGTGCACGGCATCACCCGGGCCGCGCTGCTGCAGCACGGGCGTCCGGTGCAGGAGGTGGCGCAGCGCCTCAACGACGACCTGGCCGGGCGCATCGTCTACTGCGACGGCTGGGCCCATGACTACACCTGGCTGGCGCTGCTGTTCGAGACGGCCGGCCTGGTGCCGCGCTTCCGGCTCGATTCGGTGAACGCCCTGCTGGACGAGGCCCGGCTGGCGCAGCTGGATGCCACGCGCCAGCAGGCCTTCGGCGTGCTGGGCGTGGGCCGCCACCGCGCCAGCAGCGACGCGCGTGCGCTGCAGTGGGCCCTGCACGCATTGGCCGCCTGAACGACCTCGGGGCGCCGAAGCGCCCCGAGTTGCATGCTGCGTGGCGCGTTGGCGCCGCTGCTCCAGGCTTTACAGGTTCTCGCCCAGCTGGTCCAGGATCGCGGGGTTCTCCAGCGTCGAGGTGTCCTGGGTGATGGCCTCGCCCTTGGCCAGGCTGCGCAGCAGGCGGCGCATGATCTTGCCGCTGCGGGTCTTGGGCAGGTTGTCGCCGAAGCGGATGTCCTTGGGCTTGGCGATCGGGCCGATCTCCTTGCCCACCCAGTCGCGCAGCTGCTTGGCGATGGCCTTGGCCTCGTCGCCCACCGGGCGCGGGCGCTTCAGCACGACAAAGGCGCAGATCGCCTCGCCGGTGGTGTCGTCGGGGCGGCCCACCACCGCGGCTTCGGCCACCAGCTCGGTGCAGCTGACCAGGGCCGATTCGATCTCCATCGTGCCCATGCGGTGGCCCGACACGTTCAGCACGTCGTCGATGCGGCCGGTGATGGTGAAGTAGCCGGTCTTGGCATCGCGGATCGCGCCGTCGCCCGCCAGGTAGTACTTGCCCTTGAAGTCCTCGGGGTAGTAGCTCTTCTTGAAGCGCTCGGGGTCGCCCCAGATGGTGCGGATCATGCTGGGCCAGGGGCGCTTGACGACCAGGATGCCGCCCTGGCCCCACGGCACGTCCTTGCCGGTTTCATCCACCACCGCGGCCATGATGCCCGGGAAGGGCAGCGTGCAGGAGCCCGGGATCAGCGGCGTGGCGCCGGGCAGCGGCGTGATCATGTGGCCGCCGGTCTCCGTCTGCCAGAAGGTGTCGACGATGGGGCAGCGGCCGCCGCCCACGTGCTTGTGGTACCACTCCCAGGCGGCCGGGTTGATCGGCTCGCCGACCGAGCCCAGGATGCGCAGCGACGACAGGTCGTAGCTCTTCGGGTGCACCGCGTCGTTGGCCTCGGCGGCCTTGATCAGCGAGCGGATGGCCGTGGGCGCGGTGTAGAACACCGTGACCTGGTGGTCCTGGATCATCTTCCAGAAGCGGCCGGCGTCCGGGAAGGTGGGCACGCCCTCGAACACGATCTCGGTGCCGCCCAGGGCCAGCGGGCCATAGGTGATGTAGGTGTGGCCGGTGACCCAGCCGATGTCGGCGGTGCACCAGAACACGTCCTCGGCCTTCAGGTCGAAGGTCAGCTTGGTGGTCAGCGCGGCATGCAGCAGGTAGCCGCCGGTGCTGTGCTGCACGCCCTTGGGCTTGCCGGTGGAGCCGCTGGTGTACAGCAGGAACAGCGGGTGCTCGGCCCCCACCCATTCGGGCTCGCAGCTGGTGGGCTGGCTGGCCACCACGTCGGCCATCCATTGGTCGCGGCCTTCGGTCATGGCGATCGCCGAGCCCGAGCGCTTGACCACCAGCACGTTCTTCACCGAATCGCAGCCGCCCAGCGCCAGCGCCTCGTCGACGATGCTCTTGAGCGGCAGCTGCTTGCCACCGCGCACCTGGTGGTCGGCGGTAATCACGGCCACCGCGCCGGTGTCCTCGATGCGGTCGCGCAGGCTCTGGGCCGAGAAGCCGCCGAACACCACCGAGTGGGTGGCGCCGATGCGCGCACAGGCCTGCATCGCGGCCACGCCGTCGATCGACATGCTGATGTAGATGACGACGCGGTCGCCCTTGCGCACGCCCAGCGACTTCAGGCCGTTGGCGATCTGGCAGGTCTTGGCCAGCAGGTCCTGGTAGCTGACCTTGGTGACCTCGCCGCCGTCGGCCTCGAAGATGATGGCCGTCTTGTCGCCCAGGCCGCGCTCGATGTTGCGGTCCAGGCAGTTGTAGCTGGCGTTGAGCGTGCCGTCCTCGAACCACTTGAAGAACGGCGCGTTGCTTTCATCGAGCACCTTCGTGAACGGCGTCTTCCAGCTCAGCAGCTCACGCGCCTGGCGGGCCCAGAAACCTTCGTAGTCGGTCTCGGCCTCCTGCACCAGCGCGTCGTAGGCGGCCATGCCCTGCACGTAGGCACCGGCCACCGATGCGGCGGAGGGGAGGTAGGTCTTCAGCTCGGTCGGGCCATCAGCGCTCATGTTTGTCTCCTGGAGGTGAAACTGGGAAAGGTCGGTCTGCGAACACCCGGACCTTAGGCAGAGGCTCTTACGAACCCCTTACTCGGGCACGACCGCCGGCCCCTCGGCCTGACGGGGCGCAAGACCCATGCCCATCAGCGTGGCACAGACCGCGCCCTAGAATCCGCGGGATTTCCCCGAATACCCCGTAGCACCATGGCACAGCCTGCTGGAAAGATCACCGCCCCCATGTCACTCCTGCCCCGCATGATCTTTGCCAGCCGCTGGCTGCAACTGCCCCTGTACCTCGGCCTGATCCTGGCGCAGGGCGTGTACGTGTTCCAGTTCTGGGTCGAACTGGTGCACCTGATCGAGGCCGCCTTCGGCAACCAGGCGGCGCTGGTCACGCTGGTCAAGAGCACCGGCTACCAGGCGGCGGCGATCTTCGGGCCGGATGGCAAGTCGATCGTCGGCTACGAGCCGATCACGCACCTCAACGAGACCATCATCATGCTGGTGGTGCTGGCGCTGATCGACGTGGTGATGATCAGCAACCTGCTGATCATGGTGATCATCGGCGGCTACGAGACCTTCGTCTCGCGCCTGCGGCTGGACGGCCACCCCGACCAGCCCGAGTGGCTGGACCAGGTGAACGCCTCGGTGCTGAAGGTCAAGCTGGCCACGGCGATCATCGGCATCAGCTCCATCCACCTGCTCAAGACCTTCATCAACGCCGCCAACTACACCGAGAAGGTGCTGATCTGGCAGACGATCATCCACATCGCCTTCCTGTTCTCGGCGCTGGCCATCGCGATGGCCGACCGGATCATGCATCCGGCCGCCAGCGGCGAGCACTGACCGCCGGTCCGGCCGGCCTGACCGGCCAACCGGCAAGGCCGGCTACAGATCGAGCGTGATCTGGCGCGTGCCCTCGCGCAGGTCGGTGGGCGACAGCGTGAAGCCCAGCTCGCGCGCCAGCTCCAGCATGCGGTGGTTCTCGGCCAGCACGCTGGCCACCAGCCGGCGCGTGCCGCGTTCGCGCAGCGTGCGGATCAGCTTGTGCATCAGCAGCTCGCCCAGCCCGGCGCCCTTCAGCGACGAGCGCACGATGATGCCGAACTCGGCATCGTGGTTGTCGGGATCGATCACCGCGCGGGCCACGCCCAGCGTGCGCTCGGCGCCGGCGGGGTCGGCCTCGGTGGCCAGGAAGGTGATCTCGCGCGCGTGGTCGACCTGGGTCAGCCGCGCCAGCTCGCTGTGCGCGATGCTGCGCCGGCTGTAGAACACCCGCAGCCGCACGTCCTCGGGCGCCAGGTCGGCCAGGAAGGCCAGGTGCTGGGCCTCGTCCTCGGGGCGGATCGGCCGCAGCGTGAGCGTCTGGCCGCGCCACACCACCTGTTCGACCCACTGCTGCGGGTAGGGCAGGATCGCGAAGTGCGCGGCGCCGCCCGGCGCCGCGGCATCCACCCGGATGCGCGCGTCCAGCGCCACCGCGCCCTGCGCATCCACCAGCAGCGGGTTGATGTCGAGCTCGGCCAGCTCGGGCAGGTCGGCCAGCAGGTCGGACACCGCGATCAGCACCTGGTGCAGCGCACCGGCGTCGGCCGCCGGCGTGTCGCGCCAGGCCGCCAGCAGCTTGGCCACCCGGGTGCGGGCCACCAGCGCGCGCGCCAGTGGCTCGTTGAGCGGCGGCAGGCCGATGGCGCGGTCGGCCAGCACCTCCACCGCGGTGCCGCCCTGGCCGAACAGGATCACCGGGCCGAACACCGGGTCGATGCTGGCGCCCACGATCAGCTCGCGCGCCTGGGTGCGGCGCACCATGGTCTGCACGCTGAAGCCCGCCAGCGTGGCGTCGGGCCGGCGCTGGGTGATCCGCGCCAGCATGGCCTGCACCGCGGCGCGCAGCCCGGCGGCGTCGTCGATGTCGAGCGCCACCCCACCCACGTCGGACTTGTGGCTGATGTCGGGCGAGACGATCTTCAGCGCCACCGGCCAGCCGATGGCCTCGGCGGCCGCCACGGCGGCCTCGGCGTCCAGCGCCACGAGGCGCGTGGCCGCCACCGGTATGCCGTAGGCCGCCAGCACCGCCTTGGCCTCGGGTTCGGACAGCATCGTGCGGCCCTCGGCCAGCACGCGGCGCACCAGCGTGGCCACCTCGGCGCGCGCCGGCGCACGCTCGGGTGTGCGCGGGTCGGCCACCAGCGCGGCCGGGGTCTCCAGCAGCTGGGCCTGGTTGCGGCGATAGGCCACCAGCATCGCGAAGGCATGCACCGCTTCCTCGGGCGTGGCATAGCAGGCGATGCCGGCGGCGTTGAACTGCGCCCGCGCCTGCGCCACCGCGGGCCCGCCCAGCCAGCAGCCCAGCAGGTGTGGCCGCTGGCCCGGCTGCGGCTGCACCAGCGGCACCAGCGCGCGGGCGATGTCGGCGCTGGGCACGATGGCGGTGGGCGCATGCACGAACAGCACCGCCTCGGCCGCCGGGTCACCCGCCAGCGCCTGCAGGGTCTGCACGTAACGCTCGACCGGCGCGTCGCCGATGATGTCCAGCGGGTTGCCGTGCGACCAGTTGGCCGGCAGCACCGCGTCCAGCTTCTGCAACGTCGCCGGGGTCAGCTCGGCCAGCTCGATGCCGACATGGGCGGCGGCATCGGCGGCCATCACGCCGGCGCCGCCGCCATTGGTCAGCACCAGCAGGCGCTCGGCCCGGTTGTCGCGCCAGCGTGCCAGCGTCTCGGCGGCCAGGAACAGATCCTGCAGCGTGTCCACCCGCAACATGCCGGCGCGGCGGATGGCCGCATCCACCACCCAGTCGGCGCCGGCCAAGGCGCCGGTGTGCGAGGCCGCGGCGCGCTTGCCTTGCTCGGATCGGCCCGACTTGACGACGATCACCGGCTTGTTGCGCGCCGCCGCACGCGCCGCCGACATGAACTTGCGCGCCGAGGTGACCGACTCGATGTAGAGCAGGATCGCCCGGGTGTGCGGATCGCTGGCCAGCCAGTCGAGCATGTCGCCGAAGTCGATGTCGGCGTGCTCGCCCAGCGACACCACCTGCGAGAAGCCGATGCCGCGGCCCTTGGCCCAGTCGAGCATCGCGGTGACCAGCGCGCCCGACTGCGAGACGAAGGCCAGCTCGCCCGGTGCGGCGTCGGTGTGGGCGAAGCTGGCGTTCATGCCGCTGGCCGGCACCAGCAGGCCGATGCCGTTGGGCCCCAGGATGCGCAGCAGGTGCGGCCGCGCGGCGTCCAGCATGGCCTGGCGCTGCGCCGCGTCCAGCCCGGCCGTCAGCACCACCGCGGCGCGGGTGCCCCGCGCCCCCAGCTCGGCGATCAGGCCGCTCACGCTGGCCGGTGGGGTGCAGATCACTGCCAGCTCGGGCACCTGCGGCAGGTCGGCCACCCGCGCACAGGCGCGCACGCCGTCCAGCACCACGGCCCGGTGGTTGACGGCCAGCAGCGGCCCGGCAAAGCCCCCCTGCCGCAGGTTGTGCCAGACCGTGGCGCCCACGCTGCCGGGGCGGTCGGACGCGCCGATCACGGCGATCGAGGCGGGCGTGAACAGCGAGTCGAGGTTGCGGATGCTCATGGACCGCACTCTGCCCGCACCCGGCGCATCGCGCTTAAGGAATGTCAAACCGCATCGGTCGGCTTGCGCCAGGCGTGGCGCGAGACGCACAAGGCTTGACACGACGCAACCCGTTCGCGGCCGGACGGATCACGCTGCGCAGCACTGGCTCGACGCGCCACGGCAGTGCGTGGCGCGCGTGCATGATTGACCCCTGCGGAGGATGGACGATGCACCGATCACAACCAAGCCGATCCTGGCCGCGTGCGGCGCTGGTGGCCGGTGGCCTGCTGTTGCCGATGTGGGCCAGCGCGCTGGACATCGACTATCGCGACGGCTTTGACGGCACGGCGCTGGACCCGAACTGGTGGACCAGCGAGGTCTGGGGCGACTCCACGCTGGCGGTGACCGGCGGCCGGCTGGTGCTGACGCAAGGCAGCAGCCTGCGTGATGGCGCGTCGGGCGTCGGGCTGGCGATCAAGCCCCTGGTCGTCGGCGACTTCACTGCGACGTTGGACTACACGCTGCTGACCTGGACGCACGCCAACGAGGAGCGGCTGGTGCTGAACGCCTTCAACACCCCGGCCGACCAGCTGGGCCTGCTGCGCACCAGCGCGCCGCAGTACGACCCGGTGGTCGGCAGGCCGCCCGGTCACGAGGAGGGCGAGGTCTACCTCACCGCCTTCACCGGCCAGGGCATCCTGGGCACCCCCACCGACGACCGCAGCGGCACGCTGCGGCTGCAACGCATCGGCGACAGCGTGACCGGATCGTTCCGCGCGGGCCTGGGCTGGCAGGTCATCGGCACCTACGCCGTGGCCGGCGAGTCGCTGGTCGGGCGCCGCATCGGCCTGGGCCTGTTCGCGTTGCCCACGCAGATCACGGCCGGCACCCAGGTCGCGCTGGACAACTTCACGCTGACCACGGCCGTGCCCGAGCCGCAGTCCTGGGCGCTGTGGTTGGCCGGCGCCGCCCTGCTCGGCGCGCGCGCCCGGCGTTCGGCGCCGCGCGCTGGCTGAGGCCGCAGGCCAGCCATGGGCCGCGAGCGCGACACTGCCGATGCGCCGCGTCTGCCCGGCGCGCCGGTCTTCGACGCGCTGCAGCTGGCCGAGGCCACGCGCGCCGTGCTGGCCGCCAACGGCGACGATGCGGCCGCGCTGGCACGCCGCCAGGCAGCGCGGCTGACCCGGCTGGTGGGCGCCGCGCGCGCCGGCTCGGCGCTGTACCGAGAGCGCTTGAAGGGCATCACGCCCGGCCGCACGCCGCTGGCCGATTGGCCGGCGGTGACCAAGCCCGAATTGATGCAGCGCTTCGACGACTGGGTCACCGATCCGGCGCTGCAGCTCGATGCGCTGCGCGCCTTCACCGCCGATCCGGAGCGCATCGGCCAGGCCTTTGCCGGCCGCTGGCAGGTGTGGGAGAGCTCGGGCAGCAGCGGCGAGCCCGCGATCTTCGTGCAGGACGCGCAAGCGATGGCGGTGTACGACGCGCTGGAGGCCTTGCGCCGGTCCACACCCCATCGCTGGCAGCGCTGGTTCGATCCGCTGGGCCTGGGTGAACGCTATGCCTTCGTGGGCGCCACCGGCGGGCACTTCGCCACCTATGTGTCGACGCTGCGGCTGCAGCGGCTCAACCCCTGGATGGCGGGCCGGCTGCGCTGCTTCTCGATCCTGCAGCCCACCGCCGACCTGCTGACCCAGCTGCAGGACTATGCGCCCACGGTCATCGCCACCTACCCCAGTGCCGCGGCGCTGCTGGCCGACGAGGCGCTGTCGGGCCGGCTGGCGATGCGCCCGCGCGAGGTGTGGACCGGCGGCGAGACGCTGAGCGCCGCGGTGCGCCAGCATGTGCAGCAGGTGTTCGGCTGCGCGCTGTGCAACAGCTATGGCGCGTCCGAATTCCTCGCCATCGGCTGGCAATGCGAACACGGCCGGCTGCATGCCAACACCGACTGGGCGCTGCTCGAACCGGTGGACGCGCAGGGCCGCCCGGTGCCCGCGGGCGTGCAGTCGCACACCACGCTGCTGACGCACCTGGCGCAGTTCGCACAGCCGCTGATCCGCTACGACCTGGGCGACCGGCTGACGCTGATGCCCGAGCCCTGCAACTGCGGCTCGCCGCTGCCGGTGATCGAGGTGCTGGGCCGCTGCGACGACGCGCTGCACCTGACAGGCCGCCATGGCCGGCTGGTCACGCTGCTGCCGCTGGCACTGACCACGGTGCTGGAGGACGACGCCCGGCTCTACGACTTCCAGCTGCAGCAGCGCGACCGGCACACGCTGGTGCTGCGCGTGCCGCTGCCTGCGGCGCAGGCTGGCGCGGCCCTGGCGCGCGGCTGCGCGGCACTGCACCGCTTCTGCGAGCAGCAGGGCCTGCAGGGCCTTCAGATCGTCGGCGAGGCCGGGCCGGCACTGCTGCACGGGCGCAGTGGCAAGACCTGCCGGGTGCTGGGTCTGCCGGATACCCGGTGAGGGCTGGTCACAGGGCCGCGGACGGCCCGCCGCCGCCGGCGCGCACCGCCCGCCCCAAGAAGTTGCGCGCCGCAGGTATCTGCAGCGCCCGAGTCGCCTCTGTCTGCCAGACCGAGGTGCGTGCGGCACCGGCTGCAAGCCCGTTCCGGTCCGATTCAACAGGGGATCTCGATGAGCATGCTGGGGAGTGCGCTGAGGCGCGTGGGAGGGTTGGCGGCGCTGTGTGTCGGCCTGTCGGGCGCGGCGGTTGCCCAGGTGACCCCGAACTGGGCGGTCGCCACCGCCGGCGCGGTGGGCACGATGGTCGCGCTGGACCGCAGCAACAACGCCTACGCGGCCGGTGTGCTGAGCGGCCCGACGATCGTGCTGACCAAGACCAGCCCGGCGGGCCTGCCGCTGTGGCAGCGCAGCTTCGTCAGCGGCGGGCTGCCCAGCCGCAGCAGCTGGGTCACCGTCGATGCGGCGGGCAACGCCATCGTCACCGG
>JAURXG010000228.1 GCA_030654555.1 Aquabacterium sp. | reverse complement strand
CTCATCACCGCCTCCTGCCTGGGCAGGCGCCAGTTCAGGCCCAGCGCCAGCGCGCCGATCAGCCCGGCATGCGCCAGCAGCGCCAGCGCCGCACCCAGGCCGAGCCGGCTGTCGTGGCGTGGCAGCAGCGCGCCGTGGGCCAGGGCCACCATCGGGGCGATCCTCAACCGCCTTGCTTGACCGACAAGCCCACGCGCTGGATGCCGGCGCGCTGCAGCGCGTCCATCGCCCGCACCACCTGTTCGTACTTCACCGCCTTGTCGGCCGAGATCACCACCGGCACCTGCGCATTGCCGGCCTGCAGCGTCTTCACCACGCCCGCCAGCTTGCCCAGCGTGGTGGGCTGCGGGTCGGCGCCGTCGAGGCGGATGCGCAGCTTCTCGTCGCTGCCCACGATCACCTCGACCACGCTGGTCGGCCGCTGGGCGGCCTTGCCCACGCTGGGCAGGTCGACGACGCCGGTGGTGATCAGCGGCGCGGTGACCATGAAGATGATCAGCAGCACCAGCATCACGTCGATGAAGGGCACCATGTTCATCTCGGCCATGGCGCGGCGGCCCCGGCGGCCGCTTCTGGAGGCGACGGCGGGCATGGTCTCAGCGCGTGCCGGCCGTGGCCGGCGGCTGCCCTGCGTTGCGCTGCAGGATGTTGGAGAACTCCTCGATGAAGCTCTCCAGCTGGATCGCGATGCGGTCGATGTCGCGCGCGAAGCGGTTGTAGGCCACCACCGCGGGGATGGCGGCAAACAGCCCGATGGCGGTGGCCACCAGCGCCTCGGCGATGCCCGGGGCCACCGTGGCCAGCGTCACCTGCTGCACGTTGGACAGGCCGACGAAGGCGTGCATGATCCCCCACACCGTGCCGAACAGGCCCACGTAGGGGCTGACCGAGCCCACGCTGGCCAGGAAGCCCACGTTGCCCTCGATCACGTCGAGCTCGCGCTGCAGGCTGGCGCGCATCGCCCGGCGGGCGCCGTCGAGCTGGATGCTGGCCTCCTGGCGGCGCTCGCGCAGCTTCAGGAACTCGCGCATGCCGCTGGCGAAGATGCGCTCCATCGGCGAGTTGTCGGTCTTGCCGGTGGCGCTGGTGTAGAGGTCGTTCAGGTTCTTGCCCGACCAGAAGTCGCGCTCGAACTCCTCGTTGCCCTGGCGCAGCCCACGCAGGCTGAACACCTTGCCGAAGATCACCGTCCAGCTCGCCAGCGAGGTGAGCAGCAGCCCCACCATCACCAGCTGCACCACCAGGCTGGCGTGCAGCACCAGGGTGATGATCGAGAAGTCCTGGTTCATGGGTGCATTGCTTCAGTGATGTGTGGTGGGAACCGCCGCGGGCGGAAACTGGCGGCGTCGACGCAGCCGATGCGGATGCGGCCTTCGCACAGCAGGATGGATTCTTCACCATCCGTGTTGCCGGCCAGTTTCCAGGCCTGTTGCTGCAAGGTCATCGAGGCGCGGCCGGTCTCGACCGGCAGCACCGTGATGCGCAGCTGGTCGTCAAGCCGGGCCGGTGCCAGGTAGCGCAGCGTGGTGTCGGAGACGATGAACATCGCGCCGGTCTCGTCGCGCAGGCGTTGCTGGGCCACGCCCTTGGCGCGCAGCCACTCGGTGCGGGCGCGCTCGAAGAACTTCAGGTAGTTGGCATAGAACACCACGCCGCCGGCGTCGGTGTCTTCCCAGTACACCCGCAGCGTGTGGTGCCAGGGTGCGGTGTCGCTCACGCCAGCACGCGCTGCAGCCGGTGCAGCGCTTCGTCGAGCTTGTCGCGGCTGCTGGCAAACGACAGCCGCAGCCAGCGCTGCGGGTCGTGCCGGCCGAAGTCACGCCCGGGCGTCAGCGCCACATGCGCGCTGTGCATCAGCTCGAAGGCGAAGTCCCAGCTGTTGTCGCTGTACGCGCTGCAATCGGCATAGGCGTAGAAGGCGCCGTCGGGCATCACCGGCACCGACAGGCCCAGCCGCTGCAGCGCCGGCACCACTGCGTCGCGGCGGGCGCGGAACTCGGCACGACGGCGTTCGTACTCGGCGATCGACTCGGGGTGGAAGCAGGCCAGCGCGGCGTGCTGGGCGATGGTGGACGCGCAGATGAACAGGTTCTGCGCCAGCCGCTCGACCGGCGCCACCAGCGCCTCGGGCAGCACCAGCCAGCCCAGGCGCCAGCCGGTCATGTTGAAGTACTTGGAAAAGCTGTTGACCGAGACGATGTGCTCGCCCAGCTGCAGCGCGCTGTGGCCGTAGGTGTCGTCGTAGCTCAGGCCCAGGTAGATCTCGTCGACGATGCTCACCCCGCCGTGGCCCTGGACCAGGTGGTCGATGCGGCGCATCTCGTCGGGGTGGATCGAGGTGCCGGTGGGGTTGGACGGCGAGGCCAGCAGCACGCCGCGCGTGGCCGGGCCCCAGGCCTGCGCCACCGCGGCGGCGTCGAGCTGGAAGCGCTGCTCGGGCCCGGTGGGCAGCAGCCGCGCCACCGCTTCGGCCGCGGCCACGAAGTGCCGGTTGCAGGGGTAGCTGGGGTCGGGCATCAGCACCTCGTCGCCGGCCTCGAACAAGGCCAGGCAGGCCAGCTGCAGCGCCGCCGACGCCCCCGCGGTGATCATGATGCGGCGCGCCGGGATCGCCAGCCCGAAACGCTGCGCATACCAGGCCGACAGCGCCTCGCGCAGCGCCGGCAGGCCCATCGCCTCGGTGTACTGCGTGCGGCCGGCGCGGATGGCGCGCTCGGCGGCTTCCTGCACCAGCGGCGGGGCGGTGAAGTCGGGCTCGCCGATGTTCAGGAAGATCATGCGCTCGCCACCCTGGGCCGGGTCGCAGGCCGGGCTGGCAGCGATCTGCTGCGCCGCCTTGGCGCACTCCATCACGTAGAAGGGCTCGATGTGGTCGAGCCGCCGGGCCAGCTTCATTCCGCCCTGCGCGCCGCCTGCCGCGCCTGCACCTCGACCTTGCGCAGGTCGCCCGCCGCCTTGTCGAGCACGCCGTTGACGTACTTGTGGCCATCGGTGCCGCCGAAGGCCTTTGCCAGTTCGACCGCCTCGTTGATCACCACGCGGTAGGGGATGTCCAGGCAGTGCGTCAGCTCGTAGGTGCCGATCATCAGCACGCCGTGCTCCACCGGCGACAGCTCGGTGGTCTTGCGGTCGACGTGGCGCGCCAGCACGGCGTCCAGCGCGGCAGCTTCGGCGATGCTGCCGTGCAGCAGCGCATCGAAGTGCACGCGGTCGCACTTGTCGAAGCCTTCGGTCTCGCCGAGGTGGGTTTCGATCTCGGCACCGTCGGCGCCGCTGAGCAGCCACTGGTACAGGCCCTGCAGCGCCAGCTCGCGTGCGCGGCGGCGGGTGGACTTGGCCTGTGGCTTGCGCGCCGGCTTGGCCGCGGCAGCGGCCGGGCTGCCCGCTTGGGGATCGACAGCGTCGGTCATATCAGGTCAGCGAGTCCAGCAGGTTGGCCATCTCGACGGCCACGCGGGCGGCGTCGCGGCCCTTGTCTTCGGCACGGGACCAGGCCTGGTCCATGTTCTCCACCGTGAGGATGGCGTTGGCCACCGGCAGGCTGGTGTCGAGCGAGACGCGGGTGACGCCGGCGCCGCTCTCGTTGGCCACCAGCTCGAAGTGGTAGGTCTCGCCGCGGACGATGCAGCCCAGCGCGATCAGCGCATCGAACTCGTCGGTGTCGGCCAGCGCCTGCAGCGCCACCGGGATCTCCAGCGCGCCGGGCACGGTGACGTGGCGGATGCTGTCGGGCGGCACGCCCAGCGCCAGCAACTCGGCCAGGCAGGCCTCGGCCAGCTTGCCGGTGATGTCGGCGTTGAAGCGGGCCTGCACGATGGCGACGGTCAGGCGCGAGCCATCCAGGTTGGCGGCTTCGCCTTGGTTTGCGTTTTGCATGAGGGCTCGGTAGGGAAAGGGACGGGCGCCGCGCTCAGCGGTCGGCCGGCTGGAAGCTGGTGACCTCGAGGCCGTAGCCCATCATGCTGGGCATGCGGCGCGGGCTGCCCAGCAGCTTCATGCGGGTGACGCCCAGATCGCGCAGGATCTGGGCACCCACGCCGTAGGTGCGCAGGTCCATCTGCATGCCACGGGGTGCACGCTGGGCCTGCTGCGGCAGCACCTGCGGCAGCAGGGTGTCGACGTCGTGGCCGCAGTTCAGCAGCACGGCCACACCGGCCGACGAGGCCTGGATGGCGGCCAGCGCCTTGGGCAGCGCCCACGAATGCGCGCTGCGGCCGACGTCGAGCAGGTCCATCGCGGTGAAGGGTTCGTGCACCCGCACCAGCACCTCGTCGCCGGGCACCCACTGGCCCTTGCGCAGCGCCAGGTGCAGGCCGCCGGAATGGTCGCGGAAAGCCTGGCACAGGAAGTTGCCCTGCGGCGTGACCAGCTCGCGCTCGCCCAGGCGCTCGATCAGGGTCTCGTTGTGCGAGCGGTGGGCGATCAGGTCGGCGATGGTGCCGATCTTCAGGCCGTGCTGCTGGGCGAACACCTGCAGCTCGGGCAGCCGGGCCTTGGTGCCGTCGTCGTTCATGATCTCGCAGATCACCGCGGCGGGCGTGCAGCCGGCCATGGCCGCCAGGTCGCAGCCGGCCTCGGTGTGGCCGGCGCGCATCAGCACGCCACCGTCCTGCGCCTGCAGCGGAAAGATGTGGCCGGGCTGCACCAGGTCGGTGGCGGTGGCGTCGCGCGCCACCGCGGCCTGCACCGTGCGGGCGCGGTCGGCGGCGCTGATGCCGGTGCTGACGCCGGTGGCGGCCTCGATCGACACGGTGAACGCCGTGCCGTGCACGGTGCCGTTGCGCGCGGCCATCGGCGGCAGTTGCAGGCGCTCGCAGCGCTCACGCGTGAGCGTGAGGCAGATCAGGCCGCGGCCGTACTTGGCCATGAAGTTGATGGTCTCGGGCGACACGTGATCGGCGGCGAGCACCAGATCACCTTCGTTCTCACGGTCTTCTTCGTCGACCAGGATCACCATTCGGCCGGCGGCCAGCTCGGCGACGAGCTCGGGGACAGGGGATAGTGCCATCCGCGGATTGTAGGCGGCAGGGTGGGCGGCACCTGTCGCCGGGGGCGCAGCGGCGTTGCGCCGGCAGGCTGCGCGGGGTACGACTCAGGAGGTGGCCGGCGTGTGTGCTTCAGGCCAATC